>CAZGMU010000042.1:0-8707 GCA_964526975.1 uncultured Planctomycetaceae bacterium | reverse complement strand
CGCCGGCACGAGGCTGTCTTTGAGATATTCATAATCTCCATGGCTAACGTCCACATCGATATTGGTCGTTCCATTCTTATAGCCAGCAAGCTTAGCCGTACTCGCATACTGCCAGAATTGCCATGGGTGTGTTACGCCGTAATCGTCCCATGGACCGTAGATGTTGGCAAAACCTGCTGTCGGATCGAGATTCTGCATGTCGATCGAGTTAGGATCGGTCTGATTGGGCCACCGCGCGCTCCACAACGTTGGAAACGCCGGCGACACCACGCTCGGCGTATTGCTCGCCGGCTGCGCGAGCGCATTCCGCTGGGCTAACGTGCCGCCGGCTAGAATGTTTTGCGAGTAGTTTCCATTCGTGTAGATCGCCGGACGAATCTGCAGGACCTCGTAAATACGATTGGAAAAGTCGAGCGCGAACTGCGCCATTTCCACATCGGAGCGAAAACCATCGCCATCCTCGAAATCGAGCACCGGCACCAGGTAACCGGGCCTCATGTACGCGCCGGCCATCTGCATGAAATGGTTCGCATCATCGGTGCCCGTATTGGCGATTCCATCCGCGTTCGCGGTCGACTCGATAATATCCGCCCGGCTGCGGTGATACGGCCCCGCATATAATCCCTCCGCTGTCGCTCGATTGATATTCTGAACGAAGTAAGGATCATCATAACGTTGCGACAGATCAAAGGCCGTGGCATTGCCGACTGGATAACCACCTTGCCGATGGTCATACCCGGTCGTACCGCCCCGGCTCGAGCGAATGAAGGCAAAGCCGCGATTGTCGGCCGTGTGAAGCGTGGCCCAATTCGAGTTGGCGGGATTTGCCGTCGGTAGTGCCAGAATATTGCCCTGATGCGCCGAAACATCAATTCCCAACACGCGCTGCGCTACTGCTGGGCCAGCCGCCACCAGCGCCATTCCGCACATGGCGGCGCCTGCCAATGCCTGCCACTTCGGAGGTTTGAAACTTGGCTCGATCCGCATCGCCTCGCCTTTCGAAGTGCCGCGTTAACAGAAGCTCGCGTAAACGAGACAGCCAACTTTTACGATACCGTGGAAACCAATAAAAATGCCCACGTCCTGCGCAGCAACTTCCCACTATTGCGCAATTTCAGCCCAAAAGGCTAACAACGCCGCCGGAATCTGCCACAAACAAAAGACAATAGGCCCCAGGCGACGAGCAAAGTCGACGTCGGCTCCGGAACACTGGCTACTCCGTTGGCGCTCATTCCGCTACCGGCGCCGCTGCCAGCCGATCGTCCATAGTTGGCGCGCCATAGATCGTAATTACTCTGGCTCTCGTCGTGTTTTCTCCAGAAAGCATAATCACTCGCACTGACCTTGCCATCCAGATCGAAGTCGCCAGGCAGAGTAACCGATAGTTGGATCGCACTGCCCGTATTGATCAACGCGTAATTGAAGTTGGCCGGACCACCCGTCGGCACGCCAAAGTTGTTGATAATGTTGATCGACCCATAGTTAACGAGCGTATAGACGCCAACGTCCCAAGAACCCAGGTTCGTCAGATTTACAGAGCCGCCATTGAGCGTCAGCAAACCGGCCACATGGATCGAATCGTTGGCGTTAACTCCGTCGAGCTCGATATCGAGTATCGAACCGGCGTTGAGCGTCAGCGCGCCAACCCCCAGCGATTCGATGCTCGCGCCCGGGGCAAGATGCCCACCGCTATTGACGGTGACGGCTCCGCTAACCGAACCAGTGCCGCCCAGCGTCGCGCCATTACCAACGGTCACCCCACCGGTCGTGTTCGTGCCATTGAAAAGCAGCGATCCACCGTTAATCGCGACTGGTCCCAGGGTATTGTTTCCACTGAGGATCTGGGTAGCGCCGCCGGTCTTGGTGAGAGTTCCAGTGCCAGTAATAGTGCCCGCATAGGTGCTGCTTCCACTTGTAGCAGCCAATGTCAATCCGGCCACGCCTTGCGTGATCGCGCCGCCAGTTCCTCCCAGCGAGGCAACCGTATCGGTGATCCCGTTCATTTCCAGCGTCCCGCCGTTCACCGTGATCGTCGAACCGCTCGAAAACCCGGTTGCATTATTCGATCGCAGCACACCGGCGTTCACCGTCACCGCGCCCGCAAATGTATTGGAACCGCTCAGCCGCATCGTGCCCGCGCCGTTCTTCGTCAATCCACCATTGATGATTGGCGAAACCACGTCCAGATCCACGTCTGATGTGCCGTTTCCAACGTTAAAGATCCGCGTGCCGCCGCTCAGGTCTACATTGCCACTACTGCCCGAGATCGTGGCGGTGTTATTCGGCAAAGGACTGATATTCACATTGCCGGTCACGGCTACCTTCGCCGACGACAACAGATTGATCTGCTTGAATGTGAGCGTGCCGGTGCTCCCAGCTAACGTGAAAACCTTGCTGGCGTCGACTTGCAGCGTGTTGACGCTCAAGCTGCCGGTTCCACCCAAGGTGACCGGGCCAGAGAATTGCGCCGAAATCGGACCCGAACGGAGCGCATTCGGAAACGTCGTAGCGGGGTTATTATCGAAGTCGTTGCTATAGTTCGGATCGTAATTGATCGTCAACGTCCCGCCCGTAATATTGAGCGTCTCGCGCATGTAAAGCTTGCGAATGTTATGCGATCCCGTCGATACCGTCACCGTGATATTGGCGTCGGGCCGCTCGAGAATCACCGTGTCATTTGACCCGGCAGTTGGGCCTGTCCCCGCGGCACCTGGCAACCGCGCGACGGGCAGGGGACCAGTCGCGTAGGGCGTCGCCTGATTCGAGGGAATGCTCGGCGCAACCACCGGCTGACCGCTGTTCCAATTCGCCAGCGTACTCCAATCGCCGCTCGAATTGTTCATCCACACAGCCGGAACCAACATGTCTTTGACGTACTCCAAGTCTCCTTGTGCGACATCTCCATCAACCGTCGTGTCGGAAAGCCCCGGTATCGCTTCGCCGCTCGAGTACTGCCAAATTCCCCATGGTTGGGCCAGCCCATAATCGTCCCATGGACCGTAAAAACTAGAGCAGTTTGTTTCGGATTCTCGGTCTGCACATTGCCCGTGAAAGGATTGCCGCTCCCATTCGGATAACGAGCATTGACCAGCAACGGAAATGCCGGCCCCACCATGCTTGGCGTGTAGGCAGCCGGTTGCGCTAATTGATTGCGCAACGAAGCGGATGCGGATTGCAACGTGCTCGAATAGCTGCCGTTGATGTAAATCGACGGACGAATGCCCTTCTGGGCATAAATGTAGTTCGAAAAGTCGAGCGAAAACTGAGCCAATGCATTGCCGCCTAGAGACTGCCCCGCTTCCAAGTCAAACATCGGCAGCATATACCCCGGACGCATCCACGCACCGGCTGCCTGAATAAAATGCGCCGCTTCGTCGGCCCCCGTGTTCCCGGCGATGTCCGGTCTCGCAAAGTGATAGGGTGCGGTAAACAACCCCGCGTTGTTCGCTCGAACCATATTTTGCACAAATCGCGGATCATCGTAACGACGCGAAAGAGTCGAAGTGGTGCCGCCACCTGGCGTTCCTGCAGACTGATCGACGCCAGTCGTGCCGCCCCGGCTCGAACGAATCATCACGAACTTTCGGTTTCCCGTGCTATATGCCTGGTTCCATCCAGACTGGGTGATTTCGCCCTGCCAATACGAAACATCAAGACCAAGCGTGCGTTGAGCCGCCGCCCAATTATCACAAACGAACAACCAAACCAGCCCAACCGTAAACGCACGTGACCAGCGGGATGCCAGCAGATAAATGGCTATATTCTTCCTGATAGTCATTATTTTTAGGAAACCGCCAAAGAATAAACGAAAGGTAAAGCGTCGCACCGATACAGGACGCCACTCCCGCGCACTACAGGTAACACCAACACGGGACAACACCCCGCTTTGGCGATGCCGCGCGCGAAGACGCTCTCTTCTACACAACTATTGTTCCGTTAGGGGCAAGGCATCAACCGATCAACTTGCCCAGAAAAGCCATGCTCCTGGCTTCTTCTTAATTATTGATAGGAGTTAACTTTAGGGCAAGCAAACCGTGTGACGATGGGAGCAAGGAATCTGCGAGAGCCTCCATTCGCGCTCCATTGCGCACACTGCCCGCTCAATTGCGCATCGCCCCAGGCAGACGAGTCGAACGCAGGTGCTACGTTGCAAGCAAGAAATCAGCCAAGCAACCCGTTTACAACGACCGCCTGGCTCGACGGTTCCATTTGAGCATCCAGTTGTCAAAAATTAGATTCCATGCATCGCCCCTCGGCTTTGCCCAGAAATTTACGTCAAGCCACAAGATAAACCTGTCACCAGAAGACCATCCTCCAATCGCTTGCGACTTAGCGCGATTTCCTAGGCAAAACCATCACCCCCACTTAATAGTGATGCCAACTCACTTTGCCTACAAAAAATTCCGACTGACTTCATCGAGTTAGAAGCCGGTTAATATGACAAACACCTGCCACCATTGGCCCAACATCCAAATTTGCATCAGCCTCGACATACGATCTAAACACGCGCTCATTCGCTTTATTGGCTAACTCGCGATCGATGACCATAAGATTAGCTGAATGGTATCGGATGAAAACGGCACCACGTCGGTACCGTTACCTCTATAAATAAGGAGTCTGGTCATGCGTTTGTTGTCTCTAGTTTCGATCGTCCTCTTGATGCTGCTCGCGTGGCAAACACCTGCAAGTGCTACCACGCCGCCGTGCAGTTGTTTGCAGGAGCTCTGGATCGATTATCCAGGTCCTTACGATCTTTACTTCTCGCTCGACCACTACAGCAATTGTTACGACACGCCAGATGAAGGCTTGTGGTACGGCTGGCCTACCAACAATGTGCTACCACAGAGTTGTGGAGACGATGAATGCGAAGAATTTCAAGGAGATCGAAAACGCTCGGCTGCGCTGTTTCCTGGCCACGGTCAGGACCTCGTTGGGACGAAGGCCTGGGAAGTGTTTCGAACGGGGCTCGATTCCGCAGCGCGGAAGATGCCCGGGCTCGAGTTTGGCTCGCCTTTATATCACGTAATCCCACAAAAAAGTTTGCCTGCAAAACTTAATGCGACTCAAGATATGGTCGTGATGGCAATCCCAATCAGCATTCACATCAAGGGAAGTCGGTTCGATGGAAAGAATTACTATCTGTGCATTCAGATGGATTCGACAGACGGACTGCCGATTACCAAAGCTGCTTTTGAACATGCCAAGCTTGGTCGAGGCCGCCAATTCCAGGTGAAACTACGTGCTCAAAATGGCGAGGCTCGCACGGGATTGGTCTGGCTTAAGTAGTCCATAGTTCATCGAGGCTTCACAAATCGCGGCGTGGCACTCCGCACGCCGCGAACGCTTATCAGCGGCGAGAAAGACTCCGAATCTGCCATTAATGTGCCGTCTATCCAGGGTAGAATCGACGCGGATTCAGTTGACAATCCTCCTCCTTTCAAAACATGCATTTTACGCAACCGACGTGACACACCATTACCGCTAACCTCGGAACTGGGCACAAGGCTTGTCGTCCACTCTGGATGATTATCGAATAGGTCCTCCATTTTTGCTGGCTCTCCGGTCTGAAGAGATCGGGCTTCTCCTCTTTTGACTGCATCAGTAACCGCATCATACTCCGCGGAGCTTGGAATTCGCATTTGCTTCGCTTCCGCCCAAGAGATTGCCCTTCGGTAAGGGATGCAGGAAGCCCCGTCTGCTGCCTTGTCAAGCAATCGATTCAACTTGAGATCAGATTCGAAATCTGCCGCTGTCGTTTGTCGGGCATCAACGTACAGCTTTGCAGGAAGCCATGGACTGCTATTTCTAATTCTCTCCGATATGGAAACTTCAACAAGCTTATCCCTGTCCAAATCGCCAGCCGGTATTCTAATTCCGTTAAAAATATAGGTATCAGATTCAACTCCAAGTTCTTCGCGTACGCGTATGTCTGATTTCGTCATGCTGCTTGAGCTGAGGACGGTTCGATATACCTCAACAAAGTCAACCCGGCCGGCATTCAGTAAAACCGCTTCTACTAAATAAGTCCCGGGCTTCAGCTCGACTGTCAGCGGCGTCGTTTCATTTGGTCGTAGAATTGACTTCGAATCGAGCACTGGCTCATTCGTGCTGGGATCGATCGGCACAAGCGCTATGGACGCACCACCAGGAATCGTAGTGATTCGCACGGGTCGAAAACCAGCAAGACGTCTATTCTGATGCTGTAACGAAGCGATTAGCATCGCTCCGGTTGCCACGATGGCCACAACGAGTAGAAACACCGTTGTGAGTGCCGAATGTCGGCGAACCCAACGATAACCATTTTTTAGAATGCCAGCGCGGCGGCCAAAAATTGGCTTTCCTTCGGCAAATCGCCGCAAATCCATGGCCATTTCATCCATAGACCAGTATCGCTCGGCGGGCGATTTCTCCATCGCTTTGAGACAGATGGTTGCCAGCTCGCGCGGAATCGCTTTGCTAATTGTTCGCGGCGACGGTGGATCGCAGGCGAGCACCTGGCTGATGACAGACCCTTGGCTCCCTTCGAAAGGGCAGCGGCCAGCAAGCAGTTCGTAAAGAATGACGCCCAGCGAGTAGACGTCGGTCGTGGCATCTGCTTTGTCGCCTTCGCCGATGGCTAGTTCGGGCGACATATATGCGGGTGTTCCGATCAGCTCGCCACTGAGCGTGAGATCATGCTCAGCCCCAAAAACTTTGGCGAGTCCAAAGTCGATAATATGAGGAAGCCCCTGCGAGTCGATAATAATGTTCGCCGGCTTGAGGTCTCGATGAACCACGCCTTCGTCGTGAGCCAATTGAAGAACCTCGCCAATCCCCGCACAGATGCGAACGATCTCATCGTGCGACAATTTTTTCGTGCGCGAGTAGTCGCGCAGATTTTCGCCTTGTACGAAAGCAGCCACAATGAAGAAGGCATGGCCATCGTTTTCGATCGAGTGGACCGAAGCCAATTGAGGATGGTTCAATTGGCCGGCCGCTTCGCCTTCTCGCCAAAAACGGCGCCAATCACTTTCGGAAAGAGACTGCCGATGGGGCACTTTAAGCGTCACATTGCGTTTGACGCGAGTGTCCCAGGCTTTCCAGGCTTCGCCCATAGCCCCTGCGCCTAATCGCTCCAGTAACTCAAAATGAGCGACTTTTCGCCCTGGTTGCCAAACCAATCCTTCCTTGGCAGTTGCCTCGGATTCGAACAGGGGGACGGGGGGTAATTCCTTAATCAGATCGATTTGCACTGCAAAAGCCGGAAACTCTTGGCGATACTGCTCGATCGTCGGCTGCTCGCCGGACGCGCGTCGCCGCTCGCAATCAACGAGCAACAGTTCTTTAAAAAGCAAGTCTCGGTAAGGAGCATCTTCCGGACGGATGAAATCGCCAATCCTTGGTCGTTCGCCTTTTTGCCACGCCGCTTCAAAGGCATCGCATCGCTCATCGATGCGGTCGTCGTCGCTCAGGCAATCGTTGAACTGCACCTGGGGCTGCGTCATCGGTCCTGCTCAAGTAATTCTCGCTTCCACTGATTGCGAATAAGTTGCAATTTGCGCTCGACCGAACGCTGCCCGATCCCCACTTTCCGCGAAACCTCAAGGAGCGTATATCCCTCGATCCTTAGAATCGCGATCTCGCGCAACTGAGCGTTCCGCAGTTTACCTAACAACCAGACATACTGCTCTTCCAACGCGACGAGAAAATCGGGAGTGGGCTCCGAGCCGATCAGGTCATCCAGGGAAAACGCCCCCGATGCCATAGCGTCTTTCGACGTAGAGCCCGGATGGCCATTGCTACAGCCACAACGTTTTTGAGCGTTTTCACGTCGAATGTGGTTAGCGGTCTTCTGTCTGGTAAGGCTAAGCAGAAGCCACCACAGCTCGTCACGAGTGGAAATCTTGGCGAAGCGTCCTTCCGCAGCCCCGCGAAAAATGCTGCGGAACACGCTCTGGGTGACGTCTTCCTCATCCCCAATGCCGTACGACAACCCCGCCAGATACGTGCGGGCAATGCGCAAAAGAGAGCCAGAATACCTGTCCCATAGCTCTTGCGCCGCAGCCGCCTCGCCTGCCTGCAATCTGGGAAGCCAGTCACAAATTGAGTCGGCCGCTTGCTCCATACCTGAAAATATCAGCCTATTTTCATCACCCCAAAAGTTTTTTGAAAATTTCCCCGGATTTCCGACCGGGTTTGGGGCATTTTTTACGGTTCTATAAATAGAGGCCCTTGTGCCCACATCCAGAATAGTTCAATCCCCGCCTACCTCCAATGTAACGAGGGATTGCGGCTAGATCAGCAAACAACCGCCTTTTGAAAGCACCGCCATGGCACCATCCGAAACGAATCTGGCCGCGGAATTCCTCTCCGCGCGGGCCAAATTGCTCGATTACCAAGCCGAGCTTCCGGCCATTATCAAGCAGATTCGCGTCTGCCGATCGACCTTGGGCACCATCCTGGACGAACTGGAACTAGACAAAATCAGCACCGCAACATTGGAAAAAATAGCGGCCCACACCACAGGCGCGACCATCGAGATCGAAGGCCTTTGGGAGGCCCTCAAAGACGTAAGAGCGACGTAAGAAGCCAGCCCAAAGAACTGGGGAGCAGAAGACTAGCTCGGCTACAAACCTACAGAAGGTCTTTCCGCACCGCCCAAACCGCGGCTTGGGTACGGTCGGTTACATTCAACTTCTGGAGGATGTGCTGCACATGCTCCTTCACG
>CAZGMU010000041.1:16685-18585 GCA_964526975.1 uncultured Planctomycetaceae bacterium | reverse complement strand
CCAAAGTACACAACTCCACGCCCTTCGAAGACTCAGGGCGTGCCACCCATAAGCTCGAATTCCCGAACACTCTCAAGTAACTTCCATCCCACGAAGGTTCACAGGAGGTGCGAACGTGCTTGCTCACAGAAACACCCGCTTCCTCGTTGCTAATGTGTTCGTCTGCTGTTCGCTCGGCCTCGGCCTGCCGATTTCTGCGAAAGACAGCGCAAAGCGCAGTGCCGAAAAACCTACCGTCGTAATCGGGCACGTGGCGAACGTCGATGGCAAACCCATTGCCGGCGCGACCGTCGAGTGGGGTCACGCCAAGACGCCCTTCAAGCAGAGAACCCGCGTCGAGACAGACGCTGACGGAAAATACAAACTCGTGCTGAAGTCTCTCGAAGGCCACGGCTGGCTCGCCGCATCGGCCCCCGACTACGCATCCTCGATCGGCAGCCTGCAGCTCAAACAGGGTTTGCTGGAACACAATTTCGTGCTGTCAGCGATTTCTGAGAAAAGCCATGTCGCAGCGGGCGAGGTGGTCGACCAGCACAACCATCCGATCGCTGGTGCTCGCGTAGAAGCGCGTACGGCCGTGACCGGGTTCTATTCCAGTTTCTCAATGCCAACGGGAGGCGACTATTTTCCCGGCCCCGATCGCGTCTGCACAACCGATGATCAGGGAAAATTCCGAATTGCAGACTTACCCGTCAACGAAGTGCAATTGAGTGTTCAATCGAAACATCGCTATGTGAACGATAAAAACTATCCTGTGGAGGAAGGGCTCGCGATCATGATGTCAGGCAGCGGCCAGCCCGGCGTCGTTCAAGGCCACGCGGTCGACGCGACGACAGACAAGCCTCCCGAGAATCTCGCCGATGTTCGGATTGTCTCCCGCTATTCGACGATGAACCATAAATGTTCGAGCGAAGATGGCACGTTTCGCATTCCAGGAGAGGTGACTCTTGGCGGTAAATACACGGTGTACGTTTACGCCAAAGGCTACGCGGCAACGAGCGCGGAGATTCTATCCGTTCCGGCCGAATCCACCGACTTCGCAAAAATCGAGCTGCATCCGCACCCGGCATTACGCGGCAAGCTGGTCGACGCCGGAACTGGCGAGCCCCTCGGTAATATTCCCATTCTGTACGGCGTGGCCGACGAAATGCGTTACATGGAATGGAGCGATTTGCCTAGATATGCCGAGGGTCACCATTTCTTGACGTTGGTGCAGCATAGCAGAACAAACCCACAAGGCGAATTCTGGTTCGCCGAGCCCAAGTCCGGCTCGCGCGGCGCGATGATCATCTCGGCGAGTGGCTACCAACGGCTGATTCTCCACGCGAGAAATCGCCAGCGCGACGAAGCCACCGGCGAAGTGCTGATTCGGCTCCAACGTGAGTCGGCCTTCAAGGGAGTAGTGCTTGTCGACGGCAAACCGGCTACGAATACCTCAGTTTCTATTAGCGGCAAATCGGTGGATGGTATCGATCAGATGTACGAAAACACGCGGACTGATGCCATGGGAAAGTATCGCTACGGACGGCTCACGCCGGGAAATTACCGAATACGTTGCGAGAAGTATTCACGCACAGCCAAAGTCGGCAAAGGCGAAACGGCAACCATCAACCTGGGCAACGACCTGGGTCCCCTCCGCATTCACGGCAGGCTCGAACCAGAGATGTCGATGCACTTCTCTCCACAGTTCCCTTGGGACTACACAGAATTCAAGACAACCTCCAACGCCCAAGGGGAATACGAAATTAGCGGCCTGAAAGCCGGCCGATACAGCGTATGGATTCTCGACATGCGGCCCAGCGGCTACATGACAAGGCGAACCCAAGAAATCGTCGTCAAAAGCGACAACCAACAAATCGACCTGCTACCCAAACCGACGGTGCGCAAAAAGTAGGTCCCG
>CAZGMU010000041.1:12298-16675 GCA_964526975.1 uncultured Planctomycetaceae bacterium | reverse complement strand
GGGACCTCCGCACCACCCAGAAACAACCTGCTCCATTCGCATGACACTTCGAACAAAATCAGCTTGGCCTCCGAACTCGCGACCATCAGACCAGTCAAGAGACCAGTCTACCACCAAGCACAAACTGTGATTCATTGCCGTTGCGAATGCGCCCGCGCTTGAAAAACACTACAATCACAATTAAATGAGATTTTACCCATAATCGGCACGTATGGCAGATAATCTCACGCAGAGACGCAAAGGCGCAGAGAACAGGAATTCATTTACCACGAAGTAGAAGATCACAAAGAAGAATGAATGAGCAGGTTTTTTTCGCAGCTACTTCCAAAATTCTTCGTGTCCTTCGTGCCTTTGTGGTTCCATTCATTCTTAATCTTTGCGTCTTAGCGCCTCTGCGTGAGTCTCTTTTGAAATGGTTAACGGCGTAGCGTGCCACCCGGAATTTCCGGGTACCCTCCATTAATGCTATGAAATTGAAACTACACACGCTGCCGATCGCCGAACAATGGAATTGCCACCATTGTACCGCATGCTGCCGCGAGACGACAATTCAATTGAATGAGAACGATCTCGCCAAGCTGGCGCGGCAAAAGTGGAATGAGAGACCAGAATTTCAGGCGATTCAAACCGTTCGACGATCCTGGATGCTCGGCGGAACCCAAGTACTCAACCATAAAGAGGACGGAAGCTGTGTCTTTCTGACACCGGCCGGCCGCTGCCGGATCCATGAGGAATTCGGCCCCGATGCCAAGCCGCTCATGTGTCGGCAGTTCCCCTTGCAGGTCGTGGCAACCGACCGGCAGACAATCGCCACCGTGGCGCGAAGCTGCCCATCCGCCGCGGCCGATCGAGGGCGGCCTGTTGGCGAACATCTGGCTTTTCTGAAACACCTGCTCGGCAACGAAATCGCACCGAGCGCGGTCGCACCGCCACTTGTCGGAAAAATCAGTCGCGGCTGGAACGACTTCCACAAAGTCGCAGACGCAATCGAACGGCTACTCGTCGACCAGCGCCTGCCGCTTGTTCGCCGGATCGTCCACGTTATCCGGTTTTGCAATTTGCTCGAAAGCTGCAAGTTGAAACGAGTGTCGTCGGATTCACTGCCAGAATTAATCCAAGCTATGGAAGAACTCGCGGCCGCCGATGCGGGACACTTGTTTCAAGATCGCCAACCGCCGACCCGCCGCGCCGCAAAGCTATTCCGCCGCTTGGGGGCTCACTTCATCCGCTGCGTTCCGGGCGGTGAGCCCATTCGTACGCTGGGCGATCAATGGCGAGTGATGCAACTCAGCGGCCAGCTAGCGCGTGGCAAAGCCCTGCTGCCGCAGGTCCACCCGCAATTCTCGGCCATTGCCGTCGATCACCTCGAACGCGCCCTCGGACCTCTCAACGCCGAGATATTGCATCCTCTCCCCCGGCTATATGCTGCTCATGCCCTATCTAATCGCTACGCGCTCGCTCGACCGCAAAACTCCCTTGTAGACAGCGCCCGCCGTTTGGCGTTCACCTTCCCCATGGCCCTCTGGATGTTGCGCTGGCTCGCCCACGATCGCGAACCAACAGCCGACGATATGGTGCAAATCGTCGTAGCGCTCGAACGTGGAATGGTGCTCCCAGCACTCAACCGCGCGGCCCGCTATCTATCAGAATCCGGCGAGTTGGAACGGCTGGCAGCGTGGTACAGCCGGTAGAGGCAGTGGTCCGTTCGAGCTAGACACCTTTCTCACAAGTTGCAATGGGGCTTTCACTCACTGCCACGCGAGCATCTATTGCGCACTTCCATAGATATTGGTGCGCAAAACAAACCCAATTGGCTCGAAACCAGTTGGGGGGAATTCCTCCAACAGGATTTGAACGAGTCTATTGCGTTTAGTTTCGAGCCTTTTTTCCGCTCATTGTTATACTGAATGAATTGGGAAGAGAGCCGCCTTCACGTAAGGTGATCGCAAGGAACAACCATGAATTTGATACGAACGATTAATAGGCGTGGCAGAAACGCGCCCGCAACTTTGCTGGGCGTGTGTCACCTGGTCGGCTTGCTATCGATCTGCTCGACGCCAGCATTCGGCCAGCGCGTGATGGGCCTTGATACCTCTTCGGCCGCTAACGGAAGCGCTCCGAGCCAAGCACTCTGGAACACTGCGTTCAGCCAGGGCTATCGCTTCGCATTTGTCCGCTCCAGTCGAGGCGGACTCACCGCCTCTGAGGCGCGGCTGGACGACTCGCAGTTCTACGATAATATCACCCGCGCCACCAACGCGGGCATGCTGACAGGTTCCTATCACTACGCGCGCCCTGATCTCGCCACTACGGCCACACCAGCCGGTACCAACACAGGTGCCAGCGACGCCAACCACTATCTCGAGCGCGCTGGTATGTACATGAAACCGGGCTACTTGCTTCCAGTGTATGACTTGGAGGCCGGCAACACACAACACTCGCAAGCATCTTTGACCGCTTTCTCACTCGAGTTCATCAACACGATTTACAATGCCAAAGGCATTTACCCCATCGTGTACTCGAGTAGCTCCTACAACAACGATGAGGTAAACGCTCAAATCGCCTGGCAGAATTACAGTAGCACACCAAAGTCCAACCCTCTCACCTATCAATGGGTCGCACGCCCCGGCAGCAACGGCCTGACCGGAAACCCACCTCCAGCTTCGGGCTACCCCAATCCGTACGGCGTATGGGACCCAAACTTCATCACCAGGACCAACAGCCGCGAACCCGCGGTTAAGCCTTGGGTCTTCTGGCAGCAAACACTCGACACCACGCCGGCCGGACTCTTCAAAATCGACATCGACTACGCCAACGGCAACATCGAGTTTGTCAAAGACTTCCTCGTGCCCGCGTTGTGGACCAATGCCGGTAGCGGCGACTGGGGCACGATCGCCAACTGGAACAGCGACAACCCGACCTACAACGGCACGATCCAGAGTGGCCCCGCGCCGCGACTACCCAACAACCAATCGCTCGATTGGGTAAAGCTCCAAAGCGCCGGCGGTGGAACCGTCACGATCTCCAGCGGCGCCCGCACCGTGCGAAAGTTCTATACGCAGCAACCGCTCAACATCACCGGCGGCTCCCTCTCGGTTGGCTATGTCCCCGGTAGCGGCGGGAAGTGGGATCTCCCATCGGAATTCAACGCGGCCGTCACGCTTGGCAGCGGCGCCGCCTACACCGCGCACACCACGCAGGTCAATGGCGGTGGCGGCGCCTTCAACGTCAACGGCGGTACCGTGACATTCCGCGAAATTCAACTTGCTTCCCATGCATCCAATTCCGGCAAACTCGTGATGAACGGTACCGCGACGTTTGGTCAAACCGGCGGTACGGATACCTCCGTCATTCGCTCGACTGGCTCATTGGCCCAAGCCGGCAGCGTCACGCTTTCGCCCGGCAATCAGACGTTCAATGTCAACAACGGCACCGCCAACGTCGACTTACAAGTGCGAACCGCCGTCACCGGTACAGGTCGCTTGGTCAAAGGCGGGACGGGCACCATGCTCCTTTCCGGCACGAATACTTACAGCGGCGGCACGACAATCTCGGCCGGCGTGTTGAATGTGTCGACCGATTCGCGCCTCGGGGCCGTACCGGGCAGCTTCCAAGCTAACAACATCATCCTCGATGGCGGCACACTAAAAACCGGCGCACAAATCAATTCGGTCAACCTCAGCAATGCTGGAAGTGGATATGCGAGCTTCCCGACAATGACGATCGGCGGCGCGGGAACCGACGCCCACCCCGCGTCGATTAATGTGCTGGCCGGAATCAGCACGATCGCAGTAACTTCCGGCGGCAGCGGCTACGTAAATCAATTGGGCGGCGGCGCGCCGCCGACAAACGGGTCTTCCGGCACGTTCGTCGACATCATCGGCGGCGGCGGCACGGGCGCCACGGCACGAGCCACTGTTACCGGCGGCGTGGTCACGGCAATCACAATCGTGAACCCAGGCACCGGCTATACGTCGATGCCGACGATCTTCATTTCGTCAGCAGTCTCCAGCGGACTTGCCGGCAGCGGCGCCACCGCCAGCGTCAACGGCATCACGCTCCAAAGCGCCGTCCTCAACGACGGCGGGTTCGATTACTCCTCGCCGACGATCTCTCTCTCCGGTGGCGGCGGCACGGGTGCGTCTGTTGCGGCCAACTCGACCCCGAACATCACACTCAACAACAACCGCGGCATCACTCTCACCGCCAACGGCGGCACGCTCCACCAAACCGCGAGCACGACTCTCACGATCAGCGCCCCCATCAGCTCCACCGGCAACGGCACGCTGACCAAAACGGGCGCCGGCGCGCTCGTCCTCAGCGGCCCGAATACCTACACAGGCCCAACCGTAGTCAGCGCGGGCATGCTGACACTGC
>CAZGMU010000041.1:0-12288 GCA_964526975.1 uncultured Planctomycetaceae bacterium | reverse complement strand
GAAGCTCGGCAGCGGCAATGTAACCGTGCAGGATGGAATCAACGGTACGGTGCTCGCAATTCAAATGGGTGTAACCAACGCTATCGACGACAACGCCATTCTCAGCCTGCTCGGCGGCGGCGCACCGGGCGTTGCGGATCAAGGTTACGCCAATCTGAGTCGTGATATCAATGAAACCGTAGGAGGGCTGCTACTCGGCGGCGTCCCGCAAATCAACGGTTTGACTTACGGCAGCACGCTCAGCGATGCAATCATTCAGTCGAATGAGTACTTCACAGGAACGGGCCTCCTCTCCGTCGGCCTGCTCGGCGATTTCAACAACGACAACTCCGTCGACGCCGGCGACTATATTGTCTGGGCGAAAACCCCCGACACCTACGGCGGCAGCGCCGGATACAACCTGTGGCGAGCCAACTTCGGCAACACAGCCCCCGCCGCCGGCAGCTCGCTCGACGGGACGGCCGTTCCGGAACCAGTCTCCATAGGGTTGCTACTTCTCAGCTTGGCCACACTCGCCGGGCTTCGTCCTGCACGCTAGCCCTCTACTACGTCATTCTTGCGCGAACTATTGCAAATTTATTTCCCTTCCAGGTACTCGTCCCTAAATCGGCCCCAATAGCCGGACCGCCACGCGGTCCGGGCTCCAACGAGCATAGCGCACCGGCTAATTAGATGCGCATTTGAGTAGTTTGCCCTTCGCGAAACGGCTCTCGGATAGGGTCTTAGCCTGGAAAACGGGATTGATGAAGATCGCTTGCCCACGGGCGAATACTTTCATTACGCTTTGGCATGCGTTATTATCAATCTCGGCTATGGAAGCGAGTGGGTTCGATTGGCGGAGGAAAAACAACCCTAAAATACCACTGAGATTTTGCGTTCAACCGTTTCGATTTTCCCTACCATGTTCTCACGACTTTGGGCGGACTGCAATTCTTGATTAAGCTACTACTGATCTGCCAATCGGAGGTAATCCCAATGAATGTCATGAAAGCGATTTGTCGATCTGCATGCGCTGTTGCGCTATTCATTCTCAGTCTTCTAGCGAATGATGCGCAGGTCCAAGCGGCGACCCAGTACTTTGATACCAACGGCGCAACAGCCGGTTCCGGCATAACGGCGGATGGCAGTTATTCTTGGGAAGATTCTGTCTGGAACACTGTTGGTGTTGATGATGCAGACGCCGCCGCCAACGGCACGCTCGAGACCTCTACCTGGGTGGACGGCAACTTTCCAAGGTTTGCCGCGGGCGTCGATGCGGCAGGCCTGACCTACACGGTCACCGCCAGCTCGAACCACACGTTCGCCGGCATGCAGCTACTAATCAACACCAGCGTCAATGGGGGCGCTACGGTCAATGTTAACAGTTCCGGGGGGGCCGTTTTATCGATCGCTCCCGCACTGCAAGGGCTCTTCGTATCGACGGGAGGAAACTTGAAAATCAATGCGCCGCTCGGTGGCGCTGATGCAACAAGCGCATTGCAATGGTCGGGCGGCGGCGGTAGCGCGTATCTCTATGGCGCAAACACATTTGAAGGCGGCGTCATTTTGAATACGGCCAACGGTCTAAATTTCAACAACTCCCAATCGTTTGGAACCGGGCCAATCACGTACACCACGATTAACACGGCCGTGCTTGCCAATCCCGACACCACAGCGCCGGTTACGATCAACAACCCGTTGACGATGCCGGCACAGACGACCGCAAACAAAACAATGATTTACACCGGCCACGATCCGGTGACGTTCACAAATTGGACGCTTGGAGACTCCCCGGCGGGCATTGCTATCTCCAACGTCTTGACGGTCGGTAACACTCCATTTCCCTCGGCGAAGTTGATCATCAACAACCTGGCCGGCACTGCCAACTCCAATCTGACCGTCAGCTCGTCCGCCGGCGTGAATGGCACTCTCGTTTTAACTGGCACAAGCACGTATGGCGGTGCCGCAAACGGCGGTATCACAACGATTGGCACGAATACCACGGGCAATCCCGCGTTGCAGGCGGACGATGGCACCGGCTTGCCGACGAATAGCTTACTTTTACTCAATGGCGGTGTGCTGCAAACCAGCGGCAATTTCACTCGGCCGCTCGTTGGGGGCTTTGGTCAGAACATGGCTTGGAACGTGGGGGGCGGTGGATTCTCCGCAATCGACAGCCAATTGACGGTCAACATCGGCGGCGCCGGCGATCAACTCGCGTGGGGCGACAGTACGCTCACGACCGACAACCCGGACCTGGGCAGCAAAGTCTTGGGGCCACTCAAATTTGGCTCGGTCAGTTCCAACGCCAAAACGCTATTTGTCAACCCGATTGATTTGAACCCTGCTGCTGCCGCCAACCCGGCGCGAACGATCACCGTGACTGGCGGCGCCGGCGGCGATTCAACGGAGCTATCGGGCGAAATCAGCAGCAGCGCCGATCCGGACGGGACTCCCGCCACATTAACGAAGACTGGCACCGGGACGCTGATCTTGAGCGGGGCGAATACCTACGCCGGTCTCACCACAATCAGCGCTGGTAAGCTGCTGGCCAACAATGCGAGCGGCTCGGCCACTGGAACCGGTCCAATCACCATCTCGAGTGGCGCAACGCTCGGTGGCACGGGCAGCGTGAACGGCCCCATTACGAATAATGGAATCATCGCTCCGGGCGCGGGCGTAGGTACGCTGTCCGTTGTTGGCGATGTTACCAATGGGGAAAATTCATCCTGGTCGATCGAGCTCGGCGGCGCGTCGGCCGATAAGCTGGCCGTCACGGGCAATATCAATCTTTCAGCCACGGACAGTCTGGACATAACTGGCACGGGCACCGGAACGAGTTGGATCATCGGCACGTATACCGGCAGCCTGACAGGCATCTTCGACACGGTCACGCCGGGTTACACCGTGTCGTACACAGGCGGCAATATCACGTTGAACGCCGCCGCTGGCATCGCCGGCGACTTCAATAACGACGGCAAAGTAGACGCCGGCGACTATGTCACCTGGAGGAAAAACGACGGCACGAACAACGCGCTGCCGAACGACAACGGACTCAGCACTCCGATCCGGGCGGCGCACTACGACCTGTGGCGGGCCAACTTCGGCAAGCCCACCCCCGGGGCAGGCAGTTCGCTCGATGGAGCAGCGGTTCCCGAGCCCTCCTCGCTGGCTCTACTAATGCTCGCCCTGGCGACCCTGGCGAGCGCCCGACGCAAACGCTAGTGGCCTGTCAGCTCTAACTGGGTGGTAGCTGAATTCGCAAAAATTCGGTCCTAACCGTATGGGCCGGACTCTTGCGAGTCCAGCTACACCCATCTATTCACCACTGGCAAACCGCTAGAAGCAGTTTCCGTCCGTAGCTGAATTCGCCAGCATTCACAGCTACCTCAACGATGCCGAATTCTTATGAGTTCGGCATCGTTCTTTTACTCCCTTCAAAACAACCGGTGTCCGGTTGTAGAATGCCAGTCCATCGGACAATGCGATTTTCCACTCTCGTAATTCACCATGTCTTTCCGAACAAACTGATGCATGCCACTTTTTCACGCTGTTTGCTTATTCTTCTCTTAACCGTCGAGCTGGCGGTCCTCCAAGCATCCTCTGCCTCGGCTCAAAGTAATTCGGAATCCAAGTCCGAGCTCGCCAAGGCCCTGACCCTCCACGCCTCGTTTGACAAAAATCTCGATGCCGATTTCTCGCGCGGCGACAAAACTTGCTACGTGGAGCAGGGCAAGGCCACGCAAAAGGCCCTACCCACGGCCGAGGTGCAAATCGATCCAAAGGGCGGCCGCTTCGGTGGCGCGCTCCACTTCACGAAGAAAAACCCATTCCGTCCCGCGTTCAAAAACGCCGGCGTTCTCGATTACAACAACAAAGACTGGAACGCCTCGGTCTCTGTCTGGCTGCGATTAGACCCAGACAAAGATTTGGAACCGGGCTACTGCGATCCCATGCAGATCGTTGGCAACGACGGCAACAAAGGGTTCATTTTCCTCGAATGGTCCAAAGACCCGCCGCGGCTCTTCCGCTACGCCATCCGCCCGCTCGCCCACATCTGGAACCCGAACAATCAGCCATGGGATGGCATTCCCGCCGACAAGCGCCCCATGGTCCAACTCGAGCAGGCGCCCTTCTCGCGCGACGCCTGGACCCACGTTGTCTTCACGCTCGACCACATCAATAACAAGCAGAAATCGCCCACCGGCAAGCTCTACCTGAACGGCGAACCAAAAGGCTCGATCGACAACTGGGATCTCACACTCGATTGGGACCCGGCGAGCGTTCTACTCGTGCTAGGCGCATCCTACGTGGGGCACATCGACGACTTGGCAGTCTTCAACCGCCCTCTCTCCGACGACGAAGTGAAGCAACTCTACGACCTCAAGCAAGGCGCAAGCGAGCTGTATTAACACCAGCCTTGGTCACCCTAGCCGAATCGGCCAACAATTCAGCAATTTAGCGTCGGCCGCCAGGCCGAATCCCCCACCAACACAGTCCCCTGCAAGAACAAACAAAGCAATTTGCTCTAGAGCCACTATTCCAATTCATATAACCACAGAGGACACAGAGAGCCTACAGAGAACAGCCCCTCCTTGATAAACTCTCTGTGAACTCTGTGTCCTCTGTGGTTATTCATCAAAACCGAAATAGGCGAACCGGACGCTAGCGCGTTCCGGCTGATTGGATTAGCCGGCGGGCGCTAGCCTCCGGTTTTGTTAGACTTCCTAAATTCGACTTTTGCAGTTTTTAGGGAACCACGAAAAGCACGGAATCACGCGAAATAAGACGATTTCATCGATCGCCCTGCAGCACGGTGTGTTTTGGCGCAGGTATGATCAACATGGTCTAGCGCAAAAACTGGCTCACTCCCAGGTTTTCGGGCCTTTCGTGAATTTCGTGGTTCGGAAATATGCAAAACTCGAACTAAAATGAATTGCTCAAATCAACCGAGCCGCTACAACGTACCCGCCTCCGCCGCCACAATCGCCTCGTATTGAGCCAGTCTCTCGGCATCATTCAGCCGTTTGAGGTTTTCGCGCAGGATCACATCCTGAACCGTGAGCAAAAAGCGTTCGTGCTTCACCCGGCGCTTCTCCGGATCAGGCTCCTTTTCCGCTAGCTCCACTTGCTCGCGGTACTCCTTATACTTTGGGTGTCCTTCGACCGCTTCGATAAACTCCTTGCCGCGCTTCGTAAGAAGCTCGATCGAGCCCGGATTCAGCACATTCCCCAACTCGGGCCAACGCTCCTTCAGATCACCGGCGATCGTGCCCCGAAGCTGCGAAGCGCGACGACGTGGTGAAGGTCCAGGCCCACGGCTGCGGAATCGACCACGCCGCGCCGCCCGAGCTTCCCGCTGAGCCACCGCCACACGATCATTGCCCGAAAGCTCCAACTGCTTGGAAAGACCTTCAAGAACGGCTCGCTCGGCTGGCGTCGCCAACTCGTAAATCTTCTCGTAGGGCGTCTCTTTCGGCAACAACCCCGGATGTTCGGCATCGCGAAACTGGCTTTCTTCGCTCAGAAACTCGTTCGATGTCGTAAGCGGCAAGTCGATCGTGTCAGCATGGATCACCGTGTACGCGTGCGCCTCGGCAAACGAAACCTTGCCGTCGCCGTCGTAGTCGGGCGGCGTCACCGGTTTGCCAGTCCGCGAGCGGCCTCCCAAGGCCTCCCAAAAGTACGTGCTGTATTCCACGTAATTAGCTTCCTCCACATCCGGCGTGCAACCCGCCGCCTCGCGATCATGCACCGTCGCGAAAAAACCGGAACGGTTTTGCTTCGCGAGCCCGTTCTCGGGATCAGCCTCGTCGTAGATCATGCGGGCAAAGCCGCCCGTGTAACATTGCACCATGACGGCAACGACCCGCACCCCCTCGGGCAATGTATCGAGCAATCGAACCAGCTCACTCACGACCAGTTTCTCGCCATTCCAGAGCATGATCGACGTCTCGAACGGATTCCGCCGATCCTCCGATTTCTCGCCATGAGCAGTGACGTAAAGAATCAATCGATCGCCCGCTTTCAGCGTGGAGCCGACTCCTCGAAACCAGCTTTCGATGTTGTCGACCGTCGACGCGCCGCGAACCCCCGCTATCTCGCTCGTGCGATAGCCCAGGCCTAGATTGCGCTCCGTGCCGAAGAACTCGGCCATCAGGCGATTCGCCTGGGGAAGCGAAGCGGCATCCATCGTCTGCACATCCTTCCCGCCCGACGGCCCCGAAGCGAAGTAGATCCAATGCTGCGCCGGCAAAACGCCCTTCGATGCCAGCAATTGCTGATAGAAGAGGATATTACGCTCAAGCGACGCCTGGTTGGTTTCCCTCGAAGGCCCGCCGCCGATCGTGAGAAAGTAATCCTTGGCCGCGGAATCACAGGTCAAGACAAGAACGCACAGCGACGAAAAAATGTACTTCATCCAGTACATTCTACAGCAAATCACCAAAATACGTTCCGCGCAATTACCCAGACATCACACAAGATTTAGCGTCGGCCGCCAGGCCGAACCTCCAGCCAACACGTAATCCCCAAGCGCACGAAAAAAGGTAAGCTGCTTTAACTACGCTAATCAATCAGAAGTTGATATTAGCGGGAATTAGTGAGGATCAGTGCTCCTATTCCTCCTGAATCTCTTCTCCGTGCCCTCCGTGTCTCCGTGGTTATTCCGAAAATCGGAAACTTATTATCGAGTCGTCCCTAAGCAACCCGCGTCGTCGCCGTCGCGGAAATGCCATCGCACCGATCGTCAGACACACCAGCGACATACTGCCCGGCTCGGGAATACCAGTCGAAGAAACCCCAATGGCCTGCGATGCGAATAAAAATTCGCTCGGCGACAGTGCAGTATTGGAAAGCCGCACTTCATCGATGTATCCGTTGAACCAATTGTTGGGAGTGCCGCTGTCAATTCCTCCGAACACGCCCCGCCCAATCGACCAGGCATAGTCCCAATCGGCGCCTTTTCCGAAAGCAGCCCGCCAGCGCTCGTACGAACTCGGATCCGAACTATTATTCTTGCGCCAGAAGACGTAGTCAGCCGCATCGACCGACATATTGTTGTTGTAATCCGGGCCTTGATACAAAGCGCCGCCCACGGCGACCGTCTCTTGCAACTCATAACCAGCTCCCGAATCGAGCCACAACGACAGGTTCGAGCCATCGTTGACGACGGCCGTATAGTACCATTGACCAGGATTGATCGCTTGCTGGGATTGGGCAACGACTAGATTTCCTGCTGCGTCGAATTGCTGCACCATCAACCGCGAATCATCGGCGTTCGTCATCAAACTGAACGTAGAAAGGCTGCTCAGCTCTTCATCCGCGTGCCCTAGCTTAGGCCGACCTTCCTTGCTGATGATCGTTCCCCAAGTTGCGGGATTATTGGAGTTGAACGCAGCCTCGATCGTAAAACCGCCCCCTGGCGCGATGATGCCGTTGTTGATCTGCCGGCCATCGGTATAAATGTCCTTGCCGTTCGGAAACGGATTGAACTGAAACGACAACGTATTCGGCGCTCCGCTCGCCAGAGGCTTCGGCGGCAGGAAATCGGAATAAGTCGGCGAGGCATTTGGATTTGGATTATTTGGATCCGAATCCATGTATGCTCGCATGTTGTTGCTGTTGCCAGACGAGTCGACAATCACATTATCGTTAGGCGGATTGACGACACTCCCCACGCTCCCTTCTTCAAACCGCCAATAGGCGTTCTCCAACGGGTTAGGAGAAACCGCCCAAACCGATGTCGCCGAAAAACCAATCGCCGCGATCGCAGCCACACCAACCATGTGCGCAAAGCGTAACATTGAAAAACTCCCAACCGAGATTGTCATTCGCGAATCGTTGTCATCCGCCGGGGCAATGGGCCTGCTGGACATTGTCTATCGAGAACCAGCAAACTGCAACTACACGATGCTCTCGCACTCTCCTTTTTTGGCGATTTATCGCACGATTTTGCGCATGCACTGCAGCTTTGCCCAGAAATTTACGCCAAGCCACAAGATAGACCTGTTACCAAAGAACCGTTATCCAATCGCCTGCGGCTTAGCGCGCACCCGGAATTCTCGAACATCCTCAGTTAATTCTTTCCAATCAAGCGGTTATGATCGAGGTATTGCGTGTGGGAACGCATGCGCGCCGAGCCGAGATGCACGAGCATTGGCAGTTCGCAGACTCTGCACCAGTACACAACGAGATGACCCATGAAGCTCCCTCTTCTGCCAATGATCGCTCTCTTGGCCATCGGCGCTATCGGCCACGCCGCCGAAAAGCGGGGCGGTACGCGAGACATCGCCTCGCTCAATCTCTCGCCCAAGGCCAGGAAAGCCGCCCAGATTCTTCTCAAGAAGCACCCGAGCATCGTCTTCACCAGCGGCCGGCGCGACCTGGCCGGCCAGGCCCGCGCGATGGCCAGCAATGTGGTCGAGAAGCGCGACTACATCAAAGAGACTTATGCCGAAAACGACGCCAGCAAAGCTTGTCAGAAATGGGTGGACTATCACCCCGAAGCAAAAACGCAAAAAGAGATCGCCGCCGGCCTGCTCGAAACGCTCGAGAAGCTTGGTCCCAAAGCCGGCCAAATCTCCAAACACCTCACCGGCGACGCCTTCGACGTCCAACCCGTCAAGGACAAAGAGAAAGCCGATGCCATCAAGAAATCCATCCGCGAACTACCCGACCTGCAAAAATTTTTGGAGAAAGAGGCTGGCCTCGAACGCTGGCACGCGCAATTTTGAGTAGCCACGAAAAACACGAAAAGCCACAAAAAGAAAGAACGTGAGACAGCCAGTGATCAAATCAACGCACACTCTTGCAGCTTACTTTTTGTGCTTTTTCGTGTTTTTCGTGGCCAGCTAATCTGGAACACATTCTACTCTTCCAATCAAACACTATCTTACGACTCAATCGTAGTAGTCGTCGAACTCCGGCTCATCGTCCTCAAATCCTGAAACACCGAATATCGTCAACAAATGTGGTGAATTGAGAATCATGTTACGAATCGCTTCCACCAGCGTTTCCTGCGGCTCCTTGCGTAGAGCGACAAGCCATTCGTCTAAATTAAAGAAGCTGTCTGGTCTCTTGTTCCAAGTCTCGCGTAGAGCATGAAGATGCTTGCACGGCTGCAACTCCGAAGGGCAGTCGCACACGCCCTCCACGTCCTTCGCCTTGATATTTACGATCGTCCGGTAATTGCCGAAATTGCCACGAATCTGCGCCGAGGTATACTGCTCGTGTCGAAACCGCTGCACCATTAGCGGACTATCGACATACTCCTTTACTCGCTCATCGAACGTCGGTTTATATCGCGTAGCCATCGGTACTCCTTTCTGCGGAATAGCTGAGACCGCCCGGGAATTCAAACCTATGGGTGGCACGCCCTGACGCTTTGGGAAGGGCGTGGTTCGTTGAATGGTACGCTCCACGCCCTTCGAAGACTCAGGGCGTGCCACCCGGAATTCCCGGACACCCTCAATAGCTGAAAGCGAGCATACGCCCATACGGCGGGAATTGCCATCCGAGTTGGCGAGAGAGCGCCTGTCCGTTGTTGTTCGCCGCCACGGATCACATGGGACACACTGATAGCATCTCGGCAGTGAACAATGTGATCGACCCCGTCTTCGCAAAGACACCGCCGCATCATTCGATTGGAACCTGCCATTCGAATCGACCGTGCGTGCGAAACGCGATGATCTGCCGCACGGAATGCTCGCTCTTGCGCTCGACCGCTTCTTCCGTATTGAATGCGTTGTGAGGCGTCAGCAATACATTATCCAGCTTTGCTAACTCCAGCGCTGCCTGCGCCTCGGGATCGCTGGAGCTTTTTCCGCTTCGCAGCGCTACGGCAAGTTCTGCTTCATGATCGAATACGTCCAGCGCCACGCCCTGCAACACGCCGTCGCGCATTGCAGCGAGGAGGCATGTCGACGGACTCAACTCACCTCGACTCACATTTACGAACAGTGCCCCGCGCTTGATCTTCCGTAAACAAGCTGCATCGAAATACCCGCGATTCGCCGCCGTGAGAGTCATCGAACAGACAACAATATCCGCTACAGGCAAAGCGGCGTCTGGCGATTGGTACTCGATCTCTTCGTAGCATGGATTCAGATCGACTCCGATCACGCGCATTCCAAGCGCCGCGCCAATTCGACACACTTCACGCCCAATGTGGCCGACGCCGACCACCACCAGCGTCCGTCCACGACATTCCCAGCCTGTCAGCAAATCACGATTGAAATCGTTGAATTGCTTGATCTGCCGCGGCAACCGGCGGAGCAACGCCATCCACAGCAACATCGCCTGCTCGGCCACCGCCAAATGACAATACAACGGCAGGTAGCCGAGCGCCGGATGCTTGGTCTTACCCGCCGTATAAGCGACGAGATGATCGTAGCCCGTGCTCCGCGAAAGAATCGCATCGAGCGAATCGTTCCACTCCACTGGTAAGCGAGACTGCGTACGCGTCGAGATCATTCGCGCGGGGGGCGCCGCATGGGCACACTCTTGAATCGTGCGGTCCGTATATTCGGCACTAATCCCTTGGGGCAGATACCGCCGCAGTGCTTCTTCCTCTTCCGCGAACGCCTCGTAGAAAAACACGTCGGTCATGCGGCCGATTGTCTCGATCTGACCGACAGGCCGCAAGGGCCACGAACAACGACGTCAGTAGCAAGAAACAACTCGCCGGCTCGGGCACGGCCGGGCCTCCATCCAACCCGCTGCCGCTGCCCGTCGCCTGGCCGAAGTGGTCCCGCCACTCGGCGTATTGGGCAGGCGTGCCAGCAGTCTTCCGCCACAGCACGTAATCAGCGGCGTCGACCGCGCCGTCGTTATTAAAATCGCCCGGTACTTTGATCAGAGACGACAAGTCGCCCTGGGGATTGTAGGCAACCGTGTCGATCCAGACCGACCCAGACCAGTTCGTTCCGCCGGAGGTAGCCGGCGCGGAACTGAGGTAGATCGAATCAATGAAGCTGTTGGGTCCGCCTATCGCGCCGTCGCCATTGGAGTAGTTACTCCATTGAGTAGCGTCTGCCAGATCCCACTGATACAGGTGCCACTGGCCGTCGTCGATGATGGGAATAAAGTTGGCGCGTTCCATTCCATTCTGCGTGACCACGCCGTCATCGATCAAAATAGAAGCAAACAGCGGCTCGTTTCCCGGCTCGACTCGCAGAAAGTATCCCACGAATCCTTGGTTGCCCATCGCTTTATTGCCCTCGTGAAGGTTATCACCGGGACTGCCCACGCCGGAAAGCAGGCGCAGTTGCATCGCCTCGGGCAAATCACCCGTGTTCACGATGTCTACGCGGAGCGATTCGCTGCCGTCTTGCGCAAACTGGTTGTCCAACGATGATGATGAAGAGGCGGCAATGTGCCGCGAAGAGCCAGAGTAATTCACCAGCGCAGCGAACCTTCCCCTGGAACCCTCGAAGTCGTCGAAAACGGTGAGGGTAGTCAATAGCGGCTGAGGAGGGTGTGGATCGGGACGAGGCGGAGCAGGCAGCGGCACATACGCCGGGTTGGGCGTGGCAAAAACGGCAAAGCTATTCGCCACCAGCCGCTCACTGCCCGCTTGTTGGCCGGTTGCGCCATCGCTAGGGCTGTTGAGCACGCGGGCGTTTTGCAGAACGTCGTTGCTGTCGTCGATGACGAATGTCGTTGACCCACCGCCGTCTACGTTGATTGCATGGCGGGCGTTGAAATGATTGATGAGGAGATCCGCCATCTCATCAGTGCGCATCCCTTCGCTGTAGCCGGCTTGCCTGCCGTCGACCGTCATCAACAGAACATTTCCACTGTAGGTCACGCCCAACGCGGTGTGCGGGTTCAACGACGTCGTGTAGGGGTCGGAGAGCGGCGCCGTATTGACGCCGTTATTCACGAGCCGCTGATTGCCGCCGATGGCGTTGTACAGCGACACTCCCTCAACCGTGCTAAATGTGTTGGCGCCGGCCGCGCGCAATACGCTCGCTACATTGCCGGCCGAAACATTGAAAATTGGTTGGTTGTTGAAACCACTAGCCGAATACCTCACGCCGTCGGATACGCCCGTATGCAACACGTCTGTGAAATACTTTCCGCCCGCGGGCGGATACGGCGGGTTGGTGTCATAAAAATCGCCGTTGATGCCAATCTGCGCGCCAATGCTATCGACGAACGAACGAGTCGTCATCCGGGTCACTTCACCTGGATCGGCCCCGTTTCCAGGCTGCATCCGGAAACCAATGCCAGGCGCTGTCGGATCGATCTCAAGAATATTAATGACCAGCGGGCGCGGCAGCGTGAAAGGGCCGCTGGCTGTCGAAC
>CAZGMU010000040.1:15551-18870 GCA_964526975.1 uncultured Planctomycetaceae bacterium | reverse complement strand
AATTCGTTTGAATTTCTTGCCGGGCAGCGCCTAGAACTCGACCGTCAACCTGTACGACCATTGCCTTGCAGGCGCTAGACCCAAGGTCGGCCGCAACGACGCAGGCCTTACTCATTTGCCGCCCGCCTTAAAATATACACCGCGCAAAGGTTCATCGCCGACGCTTACCATTTGATGGGGAATTCCACCAATCTTGTAGAAAGCTACCCCTGGATACAAAGACGCCTGATAATGTTCGCCATCAATACGCCAACTCGCCTCGCCACGTCCGGAAAGCACAAAAAACACCTCTGCCTCTGGATGCTCGTGCCAATCCGCCATTTCTCCTGGCGACAGCTCTCCCAGGCCAAAAACCATGTTTCCGTTGGATTCGTCGGGGCTTACCCACCGCCGCCATCGGCCTTGCAAGCCTGGAACCGCCGCCTGCTTGCCGTCCAACAACTCGTGCCAACTGAGTTCTTTGACCCAAATCGCTTCATCCATAGCGGCCCCGGATTATGTCGAGTCGTTCAATTCGCTAGCGATTTCTAGCTTGGTACCAGCTGCCCGAAACTCCTTAGAGATTTCATCCGCCACTTTGGTTTCCGTAATGATTCGATCCGCCTGGTTAATTTTTAGGCTAGAAATCAGGCCGCGACGATAAAGCTTGGAGTTGTCGACGAGCACATTGGTCTGCTGACTTTTGGCAACGACCGTTCTCAATATCTCTGCCAGGAGCGGCGAATCTGTAGTCATGCCATGCATGGCGGAAATTCCCGCCGCTGATAGGTAAGCTGCATCAAAATGCAGCGACGACAATTGATTTAACGCCATCGGACCAGCAAACGCGTTGAGCTGGTGTTGCAACTCACCGCCGGTTGAAATCACCTGGATCTGCGGACAGTTTTGCATCTCCATCGGAATCTGCGGAGAGTTGGTGACTAATGTCAGCCGCCCTATCCCGCGCGCCGCTAATGCTTGTGCAAAGACAAAACACGTTGTTGATGCGTCAACAAATATGGCCCAGCCTTCACAGACCCTTTCCGCTTCGTACCGTCCGATTAATTCTTTGGCTTCCCGTTGGCTTTGGAGTCGAATTGCGAACCGTGACTCGATCGGTCCCACTTCAGGTACCGATACTCCCCCATGCACACGAGAGACCATATTCTCGCGTTGAAGTTCTTTCAGGTCCCTGTAGATGGTGACCTGAGAAACCCCCAATTCCTGTCGCAAATCATTGATAGAGCAAACTTTACGCTGCTTCACAACGTCGAGAATGCGGTCATGGCGCTGTTGCCTTAACATGATGATTATCCGATGTTTTTCAAAATCTGTCACTTTAGCATATGTGAATTGATCGATTTACTCAATAGTTTAGACAAAAAACCCGTTTCTTCTTTTCAAGTTCGCCCTGCACTCCCATTGCATATCGCAACTACTTATCGTCGTAACTCATTTGGAAATAAGACCATCCGTAACTTTTTAAAAGTATAAATAGCTCTCAAAATCGGCTGATCTACCCAACTTATCTAAGCCCCATACGTAATATGCCTGACAGATTCAGGTTCCATCTTCAGAAGGCCTCCTCTCCCGTCTGTCGATTCGACAACAATTGTCCGATCGCAGCGGCTCATATTTCCGACTATCAAGCCGTGGCTACCATCGTCACAGATCAAAGCGAGGCTAACTACATCCAGTGGATGGGAACTCGTGACGGCGCAAATTCGTTGGTAACTGCTTATCCAACTGAATACCGAATACGTCGCGTAAGGATTCCCTAAAGCATCCATAATCCCACGGGGTCCGTGTGTTTCGTAGAATGTGATACTCGCAAGGCGTGGATGAACTGCTAATCGCGAAAGTGCACCTACGGTCCAGGCAGCAATAAATCCGGTCGATTGGCGACTGTCTATAGGTGATTCGAAGTTGCCACGATGATCCACTGGCAATCTATTTGACCAATTGAACCTGGGCAGAAGAGTTATGGGCGAGATGACGACCTCGCGCTGAAAAATCTCATGGGCTGAATCCACAGTTGTAGGTTGTCCCTGAAGCGTTTCGCAAAGCGAAACCTTATCGGACAAATGCATCTGCGGGTGAAGCGAATAACAAACAAGAGACTTTTCTGGAAGAACAGGTCGATTGCGGTTCAAATCCGCAAAATTCCCGTCGGTTCCAAAAGCAACAGGAATTGTTGCATCGAGGCCCAGCAATTCACGATAGGATTCGGCTGCCAATTCGTTTGGTGTCGTCTTCGCATTTGCAGGCAAAATAAGCCACCGTCCAATCTGATGTCGTTGCCCAGCAAGTTGTTCCAAACAATCTCGCCAGGCTGGATCTTGCGTCGAATCACAGAAGAGAGCGAGTTCTAGCTGGGCATCGATTTGGTTAGCTACTTGCAAAGCGCTTTCTAACCGAGTTTGCCAAGCTTCAGATGCAAGCCTCAGATCGACGCGCAAGTGATCCAGTCGAGTCTCCTTCAACCTCGAAGTTACGACTTCGCATGGTCTAATACTCGCCAACTGCGCCATCGATATTCCTACCGAAGGCAACGTGCGCGAAACATTCCAATCAATGCAAATCCGCACCTCATCGTTCGACAAAGCACTTTGGTTTAAGCAATTGCCTACAGCAAGAGGGGTGTCAGTGATCGTCGATTCTATAGTTTGTACTTCGATTGTCGCTGATTGGTGGATACAATCGCCAGCCTTCATTTGCTGTGGATAAGGCTGCTCTAGCGGAGTGCTATACGTTTTGAACGAAGCGTCCGTCCAATTCCGCTGGTCTTCCATTTCGAAGATATCGCCATCAAATGTGATTTTGACGCCAACATCCGTGCATACTGAATGCTGGATGGACCGAATGTTTTTGAAGGGCTGATGGGGCGAAATCCAGTAAGGAAATATGGCATCGGTAATCGTGCCATCAAAATGCTCAACGCGACATTGTTGGCCAGCACATTCTTGAATGGGATGCAGCAAGCAAATCCCAATACGATTCTTTAGGAAACTCTTTAACACCTTGCCGTCTAACTCATAGACAATCCTGCCCTCTCTGCTACCCACCACAACGCCGCGCCATTCAAATGCTATTTCATCGGATGTACATCGCGCCATCCAAGATAGAGAAAAGCGATCCCGCTTCGCATCTACCTGTAGGTCAAAAACCTCAAATGGCACAGTATTCCACGACTTGTCGCGCACTGCAACGTATATGCCACGCACAACCTCTGCATCGCCGCAGGAAACGTATCGAAGAAAGACCAACTTTGGATCAAACACCATCCGCAGCGGTCCTGCTACTAATGGCATTAATTCCATTTGCGCAAGCCCTTCAGCAG
>CAZGMU010000040.1:10139-15541 GCA_964526975.1 uncultured Planctomycetaceae bacterium | reverse complement strand
GCAGCGAACAACTCAGCTTCCGCAATTGATGATCATCCAAAGAGACTTACTTTGGTCATTCAGCCTATTTTGCCGCCGGTTTGGTGTTGATTGCAGCGGTTTTGGCGCCATCATCGAACGACTCCACGACTATCTTGCGATAGACCTCCCGGGCGTGATCATAGGCAGCTTCGGCCGCTGCCAGTTCCTCTTTTCGAATGACAGGCTTTTTGGCTGCCCAGCAACGATCAACAGCCTCCAAGCACCACTTGGCGCTCCGTTTGCTGGGACGAATCGGTTTTCCACCGACTTCAACAAAGATCGGATTGGTGTGCGCGGCTGGAAACACACGTAATGCGATCCAGCTCGATCGTTCTGGCGTGTATTCAAATTCAATTTCTTCAACGCGGCCGTCGGCCTCGACCGCATTACCATTTACGATCAACTCGACGGGCACCTGCCGCGTGCCTTTCACCCGTGCCCGCTCGATCGTCCAATACGGTTGCTTATCCAATGGCCGTGTGAGAATTTCATCTGATGCTGGATTTTCATCCAGCAAGCCAGCCACTTTAGACTTGATCTTCAGCTTCTGCCCAGACTGCACGGCAAGAAAGCTCGCACGATCCTTGTCGCCGCGCTCACCCACGCCAAACCCATCAATTTGGAAGTCAAACAAGTGCGTTCGCCCGTCGCAGCAGTAGCTCCGCCCATCACGAACGCCGAGTATCCATTTGTCAAAATCGAGCGTCTCACCCGGTAGCTGCTTTACATACACGCGTCCCAAGCCCACGCGATCGCCGTAAATACACGGAAAATCAGTCTCTCCACTAATGCGAGTCGTGAAACCGCAGTTCAGCGTGTGATACCAGATGCTGAGCTCCCAAATCGCCGGCGTATCGACGCTCGAGATGAAGTCGCATGCATCATGTGCCACGTCGACAATGTACTCATTTGCGCCGACGCCATCGAACGCTGGCATTTCGTACGTCGGAAGCTTCGTCGCCGGAACAGCCAATCCCCAACCACTGTGTGCGAAACCAACAATCCCCCCCTGCTCTTTGCCCCACTTGAGAATGGGTAGATCCCAGGAAGGCCATTGTTCAATTCGCGTGGTACCGGGGTAATCGTCCTCCTTGATTCGCAGCAGCACAATATGCCCCGAGGGCGAGCTTGGAAAACCAGATACTTCCACATCGTACCGCATGAGGTTTTGCGCGGTAGAAAGCGGCGACGTTTGTCCATCGAAAAATTGTTTTTGATAGTACCAGCACGGCCCCCACGTAAGCACACACCCAACATTCAAGTCCTCGCCGACGATGTGCCGCAGCATATCTTCCGGCTTACTGCCCTGCGTGGGCGACGCATAATGAGCACAACCAGCCGCGTGAATGTGATGATCGCCCGAATTCCATCCGTTGGCAGCTTGGTTAATCCATCGTTCGAGCTGGAACTCCTCTGAGTGAGTCGCTTGCCGTGGCACGGTGATGTGTTTTGTTAGTTGCCGGTATTCTGGTCCGCGCGAATATGTTACTTGATACTCACCCGGCGGAAGCAGCACTTCATCTCCATTCTGTCGGTAGATCTGATCGTGAAACGCAAAATCTGGCGACATTCGCTTTGATCGAGCCGGATACACTCGATCTCGTGCGTCGCGAAAGATGAACTGCCCTGTCGTTGGAGTGCCATCCTGGTCGAGCACTCCAAGCTTGACCGCGGTACTGGGTTCGCATTTGAAAAGCAGGTTCACTTCGTTGCGATATCCCAGATCTTGCGTGCCTTGGCCAACATCAAAGCTGAGCTTTGCCTCGCGGTTTCCACGATCACGACTGAACAGCTCGATCACTCTATATTCCAACTTCAACCCAGATAGCCGCTCGTTGAGAGGCTGCCCATTGTAGAAGCTCAGATCAAGCCATCGCTGCGCAACATCTGCCTGGGTAACAGTTTGAGGGGGCTCTGCCTCCATACGCCTTGGATCGTACGGCAACGCGGCATTGGGGCTGGAAACATGCAACGGCGAAGTGACCTGTGCCTGGTTGTTGACCTTTATTAGGAAAACCCGCCACCCTTGCTCAATCAGTTCCTTGGCGGCTACCCCCGGCTGCACTTTCACCCTGCTCTCCGGGTTGACCTCCACTCCGACCAGGCACAACGGATCGAGAACCTCTTGGATTGCCCGAGCCGCTTTTGCTCGATCCTCAATTGCAATTGCAGCGGCCAGCGATTTCTTCCCTTCGGCAGTTAACGGAGCACCGGCTAACTCGAGCGCTTGTGATACCCGTTCTACTTGAGCAGCCAGTGGTTGATATTCAACGTCCGTTACAATCAGCAATGAATCGCTGCCTTGGACCGACGATATAAGTCCGCAACAGAGCGCAGCCGCAACGGCTTGAAACAGCGTTAATCGGTTCATCATGGTTCTGCCATACTTTCGTTAGCATGCACTGACACCAATACTGGCGACAGTCAATATGCCTTACTCTTTGTCTGGCTGTCGAATAAGTTTGACCACCGCTTCATCTGCTTTGCCTCCCGGCAACGCCAGCGAAACAGAGCCTCCTCCGCTGAACTCGCCGAGGTCGACTAGCCCATCGGTTTGAATCAGCAGCGCAGTACCTTTATACCTTCCCGGTCGTCCTGATAAATCAATCGTTTTGGTTTTTCCTGGAGCCAAGTACGTTACGAAATGCTCCCCGAATCGCGCCGTCCATACCTTATTGGCCGGCTCGAATTCCGTGCATTCCCATTTGTCCAGCGGTAACTCCGAGTAAAAGCTTTTGAACGCGCCAAACCGCTTGAGTGACTCATCGTTTTCTAATAGATACTGTTTCAACGGCACATTAGCCTCAGTGGCCTCACTCGGCGGAAAGCCCTCGTACGTGCTGTGCGCGCGCATCAAACTACCTAACGTCGGAAAAGCAAGACCGCTCAGAAAATTGAGGTGCAGACACCGCGTTCCCGCTTCATTTCCAAACTTGTTCTTCTTGACGTAATAGGGCGCGGAATACCAGAACTCTTCGCTCCAAACTGGTTTCCCTCGGCTCTCATTCGCCCACTTCCGTGCTCTAATAGGTAGATTTGCGCCGTCGTTCTCATGCCCACCATCTTGATAATCAAGGTAGTCGATATATGGCGAGTCGATCGTCCTCAAATCAGCGCTGTTGTGATGGCTACCGATGAGGTGATGATAGGGGTCTGCCTTCTTAACGAGCTCGGCTTTGTATCGAACCTCATCATCCCATTTTACTCGCCATGGCGGATTCGTTTCGTTAACCTCGCCGTACATCAACCAGCGCACATTGAAGGCCGCATATCGCGACACGATGTATTTGAAATATCGATCCTCGCGATCACGGGTTTGAAAGCGTACCCACCATAGCTGGCTATCTAAAGGAAATCCGCCGAGCCCAAGCCCCATCACAATTCCACGATCATTGGCATAGGCAATCCAACGGTCCAAGCGCTGAAAGAACTCCACACTTAATTGATCGCTGGCGGGATCGTAGTTTCGAAACGGCGAGACACCAGCACGCGTATATCTTCCGAGCCAAACCATTCCCAAGAATGAGTTCAAACCTCTCGCGTGCAACACGTCGACCCAAGCCCGCCACTCCTCGTCGTAGAATTCCTCCGTAAACGAGAATTGACTATCTCCCACGGGCATAAATTGCGAGCCATCAGAAAGTCGGAACACACGCCCCGAAGTTTCCAGAAACCCACGCCGTAATGAATTCGCTTCGGTTTCCTGTTGAGTCGCGACCCGGGCGGTCAACTCACCGGTTTTTCCGTTCAACCCCTCGTCGGACGATGTGGTCTTCAATTGCCATTTGCCGGAAGCCGTGGGCGCGAAGCGGATTCGCCACGAATCGTTACCGTCCCAAAATCCCGCAACGCTGATTTTTTTCCCAACCGCTCGGTCCGATACTCCTGTAAACGTGCAAGTTACCTCTGGACCATCAATGTAGGGATTCTGACTAGGCTTCTGAGCATGCAATTCAAGCTCAACGGGACAAAAAACGGGCACTTCCTCCGACGGTCGATAAACTCCATCGGCATCCGCTAACATTTTGGGAATCGCCAATGGCGGTATTGGGTTCGCAATGGGTTTCGATGGAAAGTACCGCTCAAAATCTTCCGAAAAGATGACGTTTCCCTCGCCATCTCGAACCACGATGTTATCCACCAGGGCAAACTCAGGCGTACCAGGACCGTACGCCAAAAATAGATCAACGCGGTCAACGTATGGCGTCTTATCGTGAAACGGATAAGCCTGCCCACCAACACCATTGATCCATGCTCTAATCGTTTGCTTCCTCGTATTGCACTCGATGCGAATTCGATTGTCTTCATTCGCTTTGAATGTTCCGACTTCGCGAAAAGTATTTTTATCGTCGTAGTACTCACAAATGCCCTTCTTTTTGCCGAGTCGCAGGTAGGCCGCCGCTGCGCCACCACCCCGAACGGCGATTCCCAGGTTCCGCGACTCGCTGGAGGGTTGCACCGTCAGTTCCACCACAATGCGATCACTTCGAAGCGGCCCGAAAACACGCTGGGATGATGTATTCCCTTGGGCCTCGGAACCTTTCATGGTAAAGAAAGCGGCTCGTTGCGATTTACCGAGACCTGGCGAGGCAACTTGGGGAACACCCGTTGCATCTTTATCTTTCCTTTCGCTGGGTGCCCACTGCCCCAAGCCGTGAAGAGGCCCTAAAGCTGTAGTAGGTAGCTTAGCGGTTTGTGAACCTGACTGAGCGTGGGCGAAAGAGTTGATGAATAGCACGCTAAAAAGAACAATCCAGCAAACGGTTCGCCCCAACGCATTCTGCATCGATTTAACTCCGTCACAGACTCAACGCAAATTGGGTTTATGAGATACCGATTGACCTCGCCCATTTCTTTTACAAATGGCGATCGAACACGACTTCCCGCGCCAACCAACTGTGCCAACGAATGCTGCACCGATCAACAATGCGGCGGCTGTTGATATCTCGGGAATGCTTACGGGATTGGTTACACCCGAGCCAACACCAGACATGGTAAAATTAGCTCGCCATAGTTGATATCCTAGCTCGCCATAGATATTGCTTTTCCTCCATGCTACATAATCGGCCGTATCGACGATGCCATCAGTATTGTAGTCGCCCGGTATAGATGTCGTCAGTAATCGTATGAAGTCGATCGATATCGACGCGCCGTTGCCGGTTGCAATCGGATCCAGTCTGAGTTGTGTAATCTTCCCTGCCCAATCTGGATCACCGCTTAGGTCGAACAAATACGTTCGCGTCACGCCACCGCCAAGCAACGTGAATGTTTGGCTCTTAGCTTCAGAAAAGCCCACATCTCCTTCGACCTTCCAAAAGAGTTGCCCAGTGGCGGTACTATTAAAGCTACGAATGCCGATCGCGACAATTGTCGTCAAGCTG
>CAZGMU010000040.1:8477-10129 GCA_964526975.1 uncultured Planctomycetaceae bacterium | reverse complement strand
CCCGGAGGGAACCAAGTTCCACATACCGCCACTGACATTCTGCTCGCCGGCGGTCGTATTGGCTGTCCAACCTTCGTGATTCCCATTGGTGCTAAAGTTCCAGCCGACAACTTGAGTCGTGTTCGGATAGGGTGCCCCGCCAATGCGCAATACCCAATCGTTGCTATCCGGGGCAGTGAATGATTTGGTGTCCGTCGCGACAACGGTACCGGCAAGGACTGTCACGCCGGTTCGAGGATCATACCAACTGACATTCCGAGTCTGACCGGCGCCGGCCGAGAGATTCACCGTAAACGTGCCGCCCGTGGGAGCATAGACCAAATATTCCTGCCCAGGATTGCTCAGCAATATTCCTGTGCTCGTCAAACTTCCGTTGGGCGCCATGCTCCAGAAAGGAACACCAGAGTTGTTCATGAACCGTGCAACGTGGCCCGCCAGCCTATAGACCTCGTCCCGCATGGCTGCTTGAGACGCCATCGCGGCATTCGGATCCCAGCCAAAGCTCGTATCGTTTTGAGCAACCCAGCCAGTACCTGCTAACGTCGCTTCCCAAGCGCTGCGTCGAATTTCGGGAAATGTTGGACCAGAGGTGCCCCTGAATTCTGGGACAGGCTCGCTCACAAACACTGGTTTCGCGGGCGATAAATTAAAAGTCGTTGCGTACTCGGCGAAATTACCAGTCCAGGGGTTGGGATGAAGGCTGGCAATATCCGCATTCGGGTTCGTATTCGGATTATCACCGGTGATACCATCCGTGTTGGTCATCAATAAGGCACTGGTACGATCGTTGAAGAACTTTAGGAAATGCGCCTCGTGATTCCGTCGATTGGCCTGGTTGTACCATTCCCCCTCATTGAACATCTCGAAGATCACATTGGAGTATGGTTCCAGCGTCGAGATCAATTTGTCGGCAAAGCGTTCTTGGTAGTACTGATTCTTCTGCTGGCGATTCCATGCTGGATCAAACGTGGTCGGCATCTCGTTGTTGTAATCCCATAGTTCGACGAATTGCGAGTTGGCCGTAAGCGGCCCGTTGCCTTGAGACGAATTGAACGGATGACTGCCGAAGCGAGTCTTCGTCCAACCGTCTTGCACGCAGATCAAGACAAGAATGTCCTTGCTCTCTGCGTACGATACGAAACTAGCCAGGCGATCAAAATAGGCCTGATTAAATTGCCCTAAGTTGATCGAGTTGGAATCGGCCGAACCCTGCCACGGCAAGATTTCGGGGGCATTGTATTTGATCCGGTCGTCGGCCATTTGAGTGGCTGAATCGGTGCCGATGTAACTCCAAATCATGGCTATGTTGATGCCGCGAGAGGCAAGAGCATCGAGGTAACCCGTCTGATTGAAATTGGCCCCCGATTCCACCCATCCCTGGGTCACTGAATCGCCGATGGCTAGGATCGGTTTGTCATTCCAAACCAGATAATGGCCGGATTGATTACCCGTGTTGAGTATCGAGACCTTGTTCTGCGCAGCAACTGATAATGCGTAATGCAACGCCAGCCAAAGCATAAGCGCGGCGGATGCAAAACGATTGACTCGGACTGCGCTGATAGCCCTGAACTTAAAAGTCCTCACCGAATTGCCTCAACCGGGGCATGCTTGCTCCTGGATTTCATACTCTGTGTTCCTAGTGACGACGTCTA
>CAZGMU010000040.1:0-8467 GCA_964526975.1 uncultured Planctomycetaceae bacterium | reverse complement strand
CAGTGCCCTCTTATGCACTGCGCAGTGGTTCATTTGTCCTACAGTTAAGTACAGCCTTCGCACATCGCGCGAGGGCTGTACAACATTTAGCGCCGAAGCCAAAACCGCTCCAGCCATCTAATGTCGCCGGCGTATTAGCGACGGGACGAACAAACCCAACACGAACAGGCATAGGGACGATGGTTCCGGCACGTAATCTATTTCAGCCGGCGTATAAGCACCGTTGTAAATCTTCACGTCGTCGATCGACATTCCGTTATATATTTCAGAATTACCGTTCGCATTAGCTTGGCCCGCTTGCTCATGGAACGGATAACGACTGCCGATAGTCATGCCTAAGGCTTGTGGCGCCGAGCCCCCGGATCCGTTCTCCAACGGAAAATTAAACCTGTAGTTTGCGGGGAAGCCTGCGGGATTGGGGGTTACCCACGGAATATGTGTTGGACCGTCGTAAACAGTGCTGATGCTGTCATCCAAGTCGTCCAAGTAGAGCTCGGGGACGCCGTTATTCAAGTCTTCGCGCTGCCGTACCGTCACCCGATAAGTCTGCGCTGCAATCAGGTTAGGATTGGGAATCACCCAAGCAAAGGAGGTTCCGGGCGCTGAGTTACCAGACGGCGTAGCATCGTTTCGAAGATTGAATCGAAGAGTACCATTTTGTACGCCGAGCATAACGAAATTGTCATTCGAACCCCGATGCCCAACACTCCACAGGCCATGCTCGCCCGTATTACCTGGACCTGGTGCACTTGAACTGATGCCCGAAAAGTACAGGTCGATCGTGATTCCATCGTCATCTTTGTATATTGGGGCTGCATTGGTGCCAAAGATAGCCTGCACCTCGGATGAACCCCATTTGAGCCAGGCGGCGGTAGACGCGCGAGTGTTGTCACCCTGGTTCCGGGTTCCCGTGAGAAGTTTATTCCCGACCACGCCCGGCACAAAGCTGGGGTCGACGTAGTAACCAGCACCAGGGTTAGCATTTCGCATGAGTTCGCCGCCGAGGGCCTCCGCCGAGGCCAGGTCATCCAGCGTGTTGTGGTAGATAGGAATGATCGGTGCGGCGAACGCCGTAGAAGCTACACTCAGCAGGACTGCCAGCGTCGCAAGCCGAGGCTGCCACACGCTTACAAGGCAGCGTGCCTTCATGCTGGACAAAAATTTTTGCTGTCTCATCATTAGCTCTCACTTTCTTTTTTGAGGAATCCCGAATAAAGCCTATTCGTACTGTGATGTCGTCTTGGCGTCGAACCCTCCTCTAAAACCGAATGACTAATAATCAACTTCAAAGCTGAATGTAGCTGACCTATTTTAGGCCACCTGCTGAACGGTTCGCAGCCTCAGCAAGCAGCCACAAGAATTTGAAATTGGTTCTAGTCATATCAGACCCCAACCACCTCTTTGCACCGTAGCTCATCTAAATAAACCACTGAAGCCATCGATCTCCACGACTTCGTGAACAAACCTGCAACAAGCATGAAAGCCCTGCCAAACCGGTTGTTCCGACAGCGCTCAGCCACTGCAAAACGATTCCTGTGCAGAGCAAACTTCTTATTCCCCCCCTACATACAAATCTGGATGAGTTAACGTACCGCAGACTTTACAGATAAGGCTTGATAGGGCCGGCGCCAGTCGCGTCATCGCCAGCTACTAACATTAGTGCTACTTTGCGCAACACATTTTCGACAACGGACGGCCTAGGGCCCCAAAAACCACCTGTACATCTAAACCGATTGGTATTTTTAAACCACTGCCAATTTCGATTGTATTTTCCAGCACATACAATTTGCTACACAATTTGTCGCGAAATAATGCTTTTGTATCAAAAGCCGCGCACCTCGCTGGCCGTTCACTGAACATCTTATAGCTGATACTGAGTTCGGGCCACCGATTCCGGTCCGAATGGGAGCAGTCCTTCGCCAGAATAAATGTTTGGTGCGACGGAAAGCCGATTACGGTACTCCCGCGGGCTAGTGCCCGTGAATCGTCTGAAAACGCGGTTAAAATGGGACAAATTATCGAACCCCGCGGCAAACGCGATTTCACTGACCGGATCGTTCGTGCGTACTAATTGTTGTCGCACGGAATTGATTCTCACCTCATTCAAGAACTGCACAAATGTACGGTCCGTGTAATTCTTGAATTCACGGCAGAAGGTTGCTCGCGATAAATGAGTCATCGCGACCATATCCATGAGACTAATATCTTCATGAAATCGGCTCAGTATTTCGAGCACAACCTTTTGAATCTCTGGATAGCTTGTCCCGGTATCGTGGGCAAAATAACTCTTGCTGGATAACGACTGGGTCTGCCGACGATCGAGCGTCGAAAGCAGCTCGATAAAACTTGCCAGGCGAGCCAGGCCTGCCTCGCCGACCATCCGCTGCAGGATCGCGCGCACTTTTGCCACGATATCTGCTGAAAAAATCAATCCCCGGCTACTTTCATTCATTAATTCGGACAACACTCCCCACTCCGGCAATCCTCGCAATGGGTTGCTTGGTTCAATTGAAAACTGCAGGGACAATCCTCGTGAGTCCGTATGGCAATTCCAACAATGCGGCACATGCGGACCGATCATCACCAGCTCGGGCCTGTTCACCGGCAGCGAGCTATCTCCGATAACCCGGATACCCGCACCACTTTCAAAGAGAGTGAGTTCCACATCACCGTGGACGTGCCAGATGTCCCCCAGACCACGAATCTGTTTTCTAGAGTTTCGCGGTCCGACGACTTCAACCGAAGAAATACTCTTCGACCATGAAAGTAGCCGGAACGATTCAAAATTATGTTCGATGTGTTCAACAACTAGAACCATCGTTGTTCGCCTTTTACATATTTTTAGGCGTCTATTTTTCTGCTCTAAACAAAAGTCGCCATGTTTCGCCCCCTGATACTGAGCCCGTTCAACTGGAGGACAAAATCCACCACATGCATTGAATCAGAGGAGCTTGGATTAGCAAAACCGAGGACAAACTGCACAATTAGTAAGTGAGGTAGAAGGACATAAGTGGGGTTGTTGCTCCTCCACTGATCACCGATTGTCGCACTATGATCAAATTCAGTCAAGTAGATTGACTGGTCTTGCACTTATTCAGACAATTTTATTGCATTTATATCAAGAAGTCTCCTGCATCCATCAAAGATTAATTAGCTGTATCACTTGGTCTCCTCCCCTCATAACCAGCGCAAAGTACATTGGTCGCATTAATTCGAGATGTAGCACGACAGAACATCGCTACTGCCCAGCCCCTGTTACATATGTTCCCCACGCCTAAAGTCATATTCAGTGACATACAAATCACTCCCGCCATGGAGGCACACTTTCAGGATCTCACCGGACTGGTCGAGTTTGTTCACCCTGGCAATGCGTCAACAGACGCCATCACGGATGCAAAACCCGAAGCCACGGTTTGGGTCTCCAGAACCAACCCCGTGACTGCCCAAGATATGATGGATATGCGCGCAGTGGAGATGCTAAGCGCTTGGGGAGTTGGCTACAATCACATCGATATTCCAGCTGCGACCTCACTCAGGATCCCGGTCTGTATCAACCCCTACTTTTCGCGATCGGTAGCCGAAGCGGCGTTAACCTTGATGTTCGCCCTTGCAAAGCGACTTCGTTGCCACATGCAAGACATTGGAAATCGGGACGATCGGGGCCACCAACACCGTGGGATCGAGATCCAGGGGAAAACCTTAGGGGTTATCGGCTTTGGCCGCATCGGACGCGAACTGGGCAATCTCGCTAGCCGGCTAAATATGCAAGTCGTCGCCTACGACCCCTCCGTCAAACAAGAAAATGTTGGCAGCGACTACCGGATGGTTGCGCTCGAACAGCTTCTTGCCGAGTCGGACTTTGTCGTACTTACAACCGCCCTTACCGCCGAGACGAAAAATATGATTGATGGCGCCGAGTTGGCCCGAATGAAGCCCTCGGCCTACCTTATCAATGTGGGGCGCGGCGGTCTCGTGAATGAATCTGCGTTATTATTAGCGCTGCAGCGACAGCAAATCGCGGGCGCAGGCTTAGATGTATGGGAAAATGAGCCTGTTTCCCTTGATAATGCGTTACTTGCGCTCAACAACGTTGTGGGGACTCCGCATCGTTTGGCGGCAACTTGGGAGAGCCTGGAAAGAGTTTGCCGGGGAATCACGAACAATATCCGGTGTGTGTTAAACGGCCAACCACCGCTCAACGTTGTAAATGCCGAGATATTCGCCCCCCCCCAGACTGGAGCATAATTTGATATTCGACTGCGAAACTTATCTCGTGAATCAACCTCTTGCCGGCAAGCATTTTGGTCTTGATGGACTCGAGACTCTCTGCCGTGAAGGTGGAATTTCTAAGGCTGTCGTTATCTCGGAGATTGGGGTGCAGCCGGACAACAAACAGCTTGCTGAAATCCTCGCGGCACATCCGGCCGGCAAAGATTTTTTTCTACCTTGCGCTTGGATTAATCCAAGCTTTGGCAAAGCCTCTGTAAACGAACTAGAAACTTGCGTGCGAGAATGGGGTTTTGTCGCGTTGAAGTTGATGCCAACGCATCATTTTGTACGGCTAGTTGGAACGGTTGCACACTCACTCATGCGAAAGGCTCAAGAGCTAAGAATTCCCGTTACCATTCATTCAGGCACATTTCTTGGCCATCCACTTGAGATTGCGGTATTAGCAAAGGCATTCCCCAATGTGCCCGTGATCATGGACCACATGGGCTATCGCTACTATGTCGCCGAGGCGATTGCCGCAGCTCGACAAGCCTCGAACATTTATCTCGCAACGACTGCGGTAATGGAACCTCACTGGATTCGGCATGCTGTAAAAGAGATCGGTGCCGACAGGGTTGTCTTTGGCTCCAATGCGCCGCATGTCTGGCCAACTACTCAGATTCAGGTAATCCGTCAGGCCGAACTTAGCGAAGCTGACGAGAAGAAAGTGCTGGGAGAAAACGTTGCTACATTGCTTAGACTGTAAGCAGGTACCTTAAGACGGAGGTAGCAGCGAGAGAAACGTATTTGCCCGACGATACACTTCCGCGGATTGCCGCTTCAACCGCCAATAGCAACGATGACTTGCCCGCTTGTTTTGCAGAGGCATTCGCACAAACCTCGCAAGGAAACGAGTAGTTGGTCTTGCGCAATTCTTCTTGCAACATCTGAAGCGGAGCACCTTTTATTGGCGTAACCAATTAAATTGTCGGTGTAGTAAACCGGCAAAGGTAACGATCCATGCTCCTAACGCAATGTACATTAGATACTGAGGAATTACGTCCAAATACGGTTGATCGACAATCTTTATTAAGCGATGCGTACAGGCGGTGTACATCCCCAACGGGAAGACCGCGCTCCAATAAACAGCGTCGTAAGCAATCGAGACATGCCGAACAAGATGCCGCCATGCACCTAAAACCAGGAGCAGTGGGATCCACCATGTTGCAGTAGCCCAGAAGAGAAGTGTCAATCCGATTAAGAAGGGCTGCAGTTGCGTGAGAAGTGGAGAACCAGTTGCGTTTTGAACGAGAATCGTACCAGCCAATGTGGAGATCGCCATCGCGCCCATATTGATCCAATACGGCGGAGCGAGTTGTCGGGGATCAAGCTGAAAAAACGTGTAGCGATAGAAAATCAGAGCAATAATCCAAACGTAAAGCATGCCCCCGCCCAGCCACATGATCAGTGCAAAAAAGAGGGCGGCATCGCGCGTTGCCATCAAGTGCGGGGCCACCAACCCGCCTAGCGAAGCCACAGCTTGTGCCGCTACTACTGCAACTAGCCAACCACCATTGATGCCCTCGGCTAAGCTCGGCTTGTCCGGTTTGACCGTAAGAATCGCAAGCACCGAGTACGTAACGACGGCCCACAATGCGATGCCGAAGATCCACAGCGTAATAGCGACAGTCGGGCGTAGCTCAACCACAATGAATTGATTGCCGAGAACGCAAGTGGCAGCCACCGTCGTGAAAAAGCCAACGCAACGACCATGATCCATCAAGTCGGCGAGAAATTGTTGGCGAAAGCTAACGATGCGACGAAAAGTCAAAGCCCAAAGCACCGCATAGAAGACCACGTTCAACCACAAGAGCGCGTGTGCTACGTGCGTCAGCCCGCGCAATTGCGCGGCAACCGAGACTATTCCGGTGGCCATTACCATCGCAAAATACGCTGGGTGCAGATCGCGAGCGATGGACGGCCGCTGTTTTTGGCTGTCGGTCGATGGCATTAATCACATCAATCCAAGCGAAATAAATAGTGCAATAGTCCGGCTACCAAGAGAAAACAAACGGAACTGGCTGCCGCGGCAGGCCAAATGACTGTCTCTTCTCCACCAAGCCACGCATTCATTGTGGCTGTTAGCAACCAGAGTTGCATCAGAATCAGCGTCAACACGATGCAGAGTATGCCGTTAACAATGATCGTCCGCTCATGGCGTGAAAGCGGCCGCTTGATGCTCATGATTCGCTCCGTTCGATGCCGGTCGCATAGATGGTTGAGTTCTGTACTTTAAGCTTAATCCGTGAGAGTGGGCGGCGCGGCGGGCCCGCCAGAGGACGCCCCGTTTTCAGCTCGAAATAGCCCGCGTGACACGGGCATCGAAATCGATGTTGATCGAGCTCTGGCAGCACGGGGCATTGCAGATGCGTGCATTGGCTACTGTAGGCAAGCAGTTCGTCTTCACCAAGCCTGACCAGGACTGCCGGATCGGCAGATGTCGGATAGTGAAAGGGTTGCACCGAATTCAGTGGCACCTTATCGAGGCTCACGATTTCCACGATTGGAAGTGCTCCCCGACTCTTCCGCCAACTGTTTTGCACGACGATCCAGAATTGACCTACAACAAACGCCAGACTGGTTAGGCCAAGAAACTTTGTAAAATCTCGCCGCGCGACGTAGGCGTCTTGCGACGTATCGATGGGGAAATCTTGACGCCATAGGGGCTGGTCAACCATCTCACCACGATCGGGCGGCACGGTATGAAGTTCTGGGTCACCTTCCACGTTCATGATTCCACTCTTCCAGGTGCTTCATAAAGCGCCATGAGCATCAGATCATCGGCCTGGGCGGAGTGTTCGATTGGCGGCGAGACTTCGCCGATCGAATCGCCAAGAGCCGATACAACGTCCAAGTATTCACTGGGAACATCCTTTGGCACCATCATATAAACCATCGTGCGAATTTCTTGGTTGCCAAAACGAAACTGATTTTGAGGCACCGACCTGGGACGCATCGCTTCAATTTCGTCCCAAGTTCCATAATGGAGGGCTCGGCTCGGGCAAACCGTCGCACACATCGGGCTCCGCCCAACGGATGTGCGGTCGTAGCACATGTCGCACTTCATCATCAACTCAAAGCCGACATTCATTTTGGGCACGCCAAACGGACACGATAACACGCAATTGTTGCAGGCGATGCAACGAGGCTTGCGGGCGGTTTGGACCACGCCGTCGCTGGTACGTTTGATGGCATCGGCCGGACAAACCTCGGCACAGGTTGGTGAGTCGCAATGCATGCATACAATGGGCAGCGTCTGTGGCGAGGCGGCGCGATCGACGTACTCCAAATGAATCATCGAATGACCTTTGTGCGTGTCACACTCGCTGCATGCCTGGACACAAGATTGGCAGCCGATGCAACGATTCGGGTCAATAAAGAAGTATTTTTCGTCAGGCATGATCAAGCAGCGTCTTGTTACTGCTGAGGTTCGCGTTGAGATGTGTATTCAGGTGGGCCATCCGCCTTGCGCAAGCGGACCGCGCAAACTTTGTACTCAGGAATTTTGGAGATCGGATCCTGTGCGGCGATTGTCAATCGATTGATGCTTTTCGGGCCTGCCCAATGATAAGGAACGAAAACAGTGTCGGGACGAATAGTACGCACCACCTGCGTCCGCAACGTACAACTGCCGCGCCGGCTTTCAACCGTAACCCAGTCGTCGTCTGCCAAATCGTATTGTTTGGCCAACAGTGGGTGGATTTCAACGCGAGGTTCGGGGTACATTTCCACAAGAGGCCCGATTCGGCGCGTCTGGGTGCCGGATAAAAACTGGCTTACAACGCGGCCCGTAGTAAGGATCACGGGATAATCGGCGTCTATGTCTTCTGTTGGCGGTCGATATTCGGCGACGTTGAACCTCGCCTTTCCATCCGGGAAATAAAATGGCCCGGCGCCGCGTGCCACTGGATTCCAACTCTCCGGCTCAAACAATCGCGGCGTACCCGGATGGTCATCAGCCGGGCACGGCCAAAACACGCCGCTTTGGCTTTCGATCTTTTCGTAGGTAATTCCGGAATAGTCGGCGATTCCGCCAGCGCTGGCTTGGCGCAGCTCATTGAACACTTCGCGCGGCGAATCAAAGGTAAAGCCGCGCGGGCGCCCCATCGCAGCAGCAATGTCTTGAATAATCCGCCAATCCTGCCGTGCGTCTCCTGGCGGAACGACGGCTTGGTTGATCTTGATGACCCGCCCTTCA
>CAZGMU010000039.1:0-18965 GCA_964526975.1 uncultured Planctomycetaceae bacterium | reverse complement strand
TCCCGCTTGAGCTCGTCCCTGGCCAATTGCCGTGCTTCGTCAGGGCGATGTTGTTCGACGAGCGCGACCAAGAGCAAGTGAACTGCCTGGTGATGTCTGGCATTGCGCTCCAGCGAACGTCGCAGCATCGCTTCGGCAGCCCGCCATTCTCGACGGCGGGCGGCGATGCGGGCCGACTCGAACCAGGCCGCGTCTTGGTGCGAGGTGTGCCAAGCCGACTTCTGGAAGTGTGCGTCCGCGTCGTCGAACTCCCCTCGGGCCGCCAGGGCCAGTCCCAGCAGATAGTGACACTCGCCAGTTGGTGGGTTGGGATTGTGGCTCGTGGCGCGTGCGACCGCCGCACGAAAATGCGCCTCGGCCTGGCCGTACTGGCCGCGACCGTAGAGCAGCCGGCCGTATGCCATGTGGCAACGGTCGTCGCGCGGCTCGAGCCGCAAGGCCTCGCGGTAGTAGTCCTCGGGGCGACGCGTCGCATGGCGATACTGCTCCAGGTGTATGCCGGCGAAGTACAGCGACTCGGCGCTGTCGAGTTCCTCCGGAGGGCTGATCGGCTTGGCGGGATCCGGCACGTCAGAGCCCACCCCGCGGGGCGCGTAACTCACCAGTTCCCTGCCCGACGCGTCGTATACCGTGCTCCGCAACTCCGCTGGATCGGCACTGGCGGGCAACTCCACGCGAAACTCATAGCAAGCCCGTGGACTGGCATCGAATCGTTCGCTGAGCAGGACGGCATCACCCGCGCTGAGGACGACCTTGGCCGACGGCTGATTGGCGGTGACGTAGACTCGCACGATGACTGTGCGATCCTCGATTTCGAGTCCCAGCACGGCGTCGGTCGTAGCGTTCTTAATCACCCCTACGCCCTTGTAAGGCATGAAGAACTGCGAAAAAGATTTCTCTTCACCGGGGCTAAGCCAACTGAAGTCGGGCTGATTGTCGGTGTACACACCGCACATCAGCTCGACGTACGGGCCGTCCTCGTCGGTGAGTTGGCGATCCCAGGCCTGACCGAACTCGCCGCAGCCCCAAGTCCATTGCTTCTTCCCAGGCGAGATGTGGTGACTGGCTACGTGTACGAGCCCGGCCTGCCGACCGTGATCGTAGGAGCCGACGAAGTTGTAATCGGAATGATACGCCATGTACGAGGTGGGCACTGGAATGTTTTTGTACCGGCTGATATCGGTGCCGGACGAGTAGTCGACCTTGTAATACTCGCCGGTGGCGATCGGGAATGTGCTGACGTCACGCTTGCCGTGGTCCATCACCGCGCAAACATCTGGTGGGAAGATCGACTGGTGGTGCTCGTCCGCATGCACGGCCGGATTGGCCCACCACAGGAATGTTTGCGGCAGCGGCGTACGGTTCGATAGCCGTACCCGGACTTCCAGGCAAGCCTTGCCAGGATGCAGCGTTAGGCCGTGCGTGCCGCGGGTACCGGCCATGCGATCGATCTCGTGGCACCAGACGGTCCACGAACCGTCTTCGCCCGCCAATAGCTCGACATCGACGGGGTGGAAAGTGCTCGGACGATGATGCTGTGGCCAGTTGAACTCGATGCCGCCGCTGATCCACGGTCCGGCCAGCCCGACCAGGGCCGGCTTGATCACGCGGTTGTAGTACACGAAGTGGTAGTCGTTGGTCTTATCGAGTGCCATTTGGACACGGCCACCTAGTTCGGGCAAGACCATGATCTTGAGGTATTCGTTCTCTAGAAACACGGCGTTGTAGGTGCGCAGCGACTTCCGGTCTGACACACTCTCGATGACCGGATACGGATAGACCGTTCCACTGCTTCCCTGGTAGACGCGTTTCTCGAGGAAGAACGGATTAAGGTCGGGCGAGCCGGCTTCGTACGTGGGAATGCTGATTTGCTCGCGCCAGGCACGAACGGTACTGATTGTGTCGCGATCGGTCATGGTTCCGCTGGGGACCAGGGTACACGCCGGTCGGGCGCGCCAGGCAGCTCGTCGCCGGGGAGTGCTATTAGTCTTTCCTTTCTATTGGAATCAACAATCACAAGTTCATCATTCATTACATGCTTCAAACGCTTTTCATATTTCGTCATGGCTGACCGTAGGCAATTGTGGCGGGTAAGATTGTTGGCGGAGTTGCAGTTTTTCATCATCCTTTCGCAATACGTCCTGCACTCCGAAGAATTTCCGTTTACACATTTCATCAAATCGAACATTTCGCGGTGGTGTCGGATGTTGAGTGAGCGAAAGCGCGTCATGTTGCTGATTGAGAGTTCCCGAGCCTACGGTCGTGGATGCCTGTTGGGAGTTGCCTCGTATCTGCGCTCGCATGGCCGATGGAGCACCCTACATATCGAGCGCGGGCTAAGCGAGAACATTCCGAAGTTCCTGCGTTCGTGGAAGGGCGACGGGATCATTGCCCGCATCGAAAACGAGAAGATCGCCAAAGCGGTGGCGGAGTTGGGAGTGCCAGCAGTGGACCTGCGCGGCTCACACCGACCCACCAATGGGGCGATGCTCGATACGGATCCGCGAATTGTTATGCGGATGGTGGCCGAGCACTTCCTCGACATCGGCTTCCGTAACCTGGCGTACAGCGGCTATCCGGGAGTCGATTTCTCGGAACGGCGTCAGGCGGCCTATGAGGGCTACCTGAACAGTCGAGGCATGGATGTACACGTTTATTACCCTCCGGTGCAATCACAGCAAAGCACCGACGTGCTAAGTTCCGAAGCGCGCGGCGAATTGGAAGGAGACTCGATCGCTCAGTGGCTGCAGTCGTTGCCAAGGCCGTTGGCGGTGTTTGCGTGCAACGACGTCCGCGGCCGACAGATCATCGATGCCTGTACCCAATCGGGACTCAGCGTGCCCGAAGAGGTGGCGGTGATTGGGGTGGACGACGACGAGGTGATCTGCGAACTCTCGAACCCGCCGCTCAGCAGCGTGCGACCGGACACGTTGCGTTTGGGATACGAGGGTGCCGCGCTACTGGACGCGATGATGAACGGCCAGCCACCGCCGACCGATACGATCTTCATTCCGCCGAAAGGTATTTCTCATCGCCTTTCGTCCGAGGCCACTGCGGTCGACGATCGCGAAGTGGCCACGGCCATGCAATTGATCCGCGACCACGCTTGCGAAGGCCTGTCGGTGCAGGACGTTGTGAAGCGGCTGCATGTGAGCCGATCGACGCTGGAGCGGCGTTTCCAGACAGCGTTTGCCCGCACGCCTGCGATGGAAATCGAGCGCGTACGAATGGCGCGAGCCAAGCTGCTGCTGATGGAAACGCGGTACAAACTATCGAAGGTTGCCGCAATGACGGGCTACGGTACCGCTTCACAGTTCGCCACAGCATTCAAGCGCTATGCCGGCACGACGCCAGGCCAGTTCCGCAAGCAGTCGCAACCTTTTGGTTGATGTGTGATTTTGTTCGATACGTGGCGAGGGTGCGCAACGACGACGATTTCTTTTTTACAAATTGCCGCAAAACTATTTTCGATTTTCGTCACCACTGTTGATGATATTTGTCACGTCATTCTGGAATCGCTTGTGATTTGCCAATTCGCATTTTTTCTTGCGCTTCCTCACGCGCTGCGAGACGCGCGTAAGAGCCTGAAATTTGAACTTAAATCGCGTTTTGGATGATTACAATGCTGGTTAGGCAAGAGCGGTTGAACTCACTCGTCTCTCAGCATTCGCCGTGAGCAGCAACTCGAATAGCGAGCTGAGACCTTTCGGCCCGTTAGGTTCGCTACCCGTATTCGCATTAATCCTATGGCGCGGCACGTCGAACGGCGCGCACTTGTAGAAAACAGAAGGTCTGATCCGACAAGTAAACCCGGAATGCGGAAGGTAGGTTTGCAAACGATTGGAAGTAAGATTCGAGTTTGTATAAATTTTTTGCAAATAGCATCTCGGAAGTTTCGCATTACCAAGCCTCTTTTTGTAAACACTGATTACTCATCTTCTTTTCAATTTGCTGGGTCTTACTGCATGGTGATGACGGCGCCTGGCACTGGAGGGTATCTAATGATTCGCAATCCTGTTGTTTCACTGTGTACGCTACTTGTGGCGGCTTTGTTGGTTACACCTGCCAACGCGGGGATCATTTACCAGGACGACTTTAGTGGCGATGGATTGAGTAGCTTGAACGGGGCTGCTCCCGATGTGACGCCTACGGGAACGGAGACATGGGCTTCTGGACAGCACCTACTGAATAATGGTGTGCAAGACGGGCTGGGGCTTTTTACGGCGCTAGTGCCGTTTACGCCGCAAGCGGGCGCCGGCCTCTATACGTTTACCACCGACTTCGGCGCTATCGCTGGCAACAGTTGGCTGGCCATGGGGTTCACGACCCAGCTTGCGAATGGCAGCGCTAGTTTGGATGGTCGTTGGCTGGCTGGTTCCACCGATTCTCATCCCGCCCTTTGGGCATTGATGAATCCTTCAGGCAGTGCTCAATCCTTCCTCGGATACGCCGCTAGCCCTCCTGGCCAGACGAATGGCCCTGTCAATTACACACCACCGGGCGGGATCCAGAGTCTGAAGATTACCATCGACACAACGAACCCCGATTGGGAGGTGACCTGGGATTTCAACGGTGACGGCGTCGACCGCGCCGCGACAGTGCTCGCCGCCAACGTGCCAGCCATTAAATACCTTGGATTCTCAACGAATGCCTCCAACGGAACTTCGCGCATCACCAGCATGAAGCTCGAGCTGGCCGAGGTGCCTGAACCATCGACGATGATTCTACTTCTGGCGGCAATGTCAGGGGGCATGATGTATCGAACGCGTTCACGAGGAAAGACGGTTTAATTGGATTTGAGCTAACGACCTTTGCGTCGCGAAAGGCGATGTACCTAGCATCTGGGAGTTCCGCACTGCGAAACTTCTTTTGTTAACACAGATTATTTTCGGTTGAATCTGCCGGTCTGCCGCTACGAAGTTGTGGCACTGGCATTGGAGGACATTAGATGGTTCGCAATCCAGGCGGTTTGTTGTGCGCCCTGTTGGTGGTCGCATCGTTGGCTACACCTGCTAACGCCATCGTCATTTACCAAGACGACTTTAGTGGCGATGGGTTGAGTAGCCTGAACGGGGCTGCTCCCGATGTGACGCCTACCGGAGCGGAAACATGGGCTTCCGGACAGCATCTATTGAATAATGGTGTGCAAGATGGCCTAGGGCTTTTTACGGCGCTGGTACCATTTACGCCGCAAGCGGGCGCCGGCCTCTATACATTCTCCGCCGATTTCAGTGTTGCTGGCAGCAGTTGGTTGGCCATGGGCTTCACGGAAGAACTTGCGCTGGGTAGCGTTGGTTTGGATGGGCGCTGGCTGAACGGTTCCACTAATTCTCATCCCGCGCTCTGGGCATTGATGAACCCATCAGGCAGTGCTCAATCCTTCCTTGGATACGCCAATAGTCCTCGCGGCGAGACGCAAGGTGGTGCCAGTCACACGCCAGCAGGTGGGAACCATGGCCTGGTGATTACGATCGACACGACGAACCCCGACTGGCTGGTGACCTGGGACTTCAACGGTGACGGCGTCGACCGTACCGCGACGGTACTTGCCGCCAACGTGCCAGCCATTAAATACCTTGGATTCTCAACGAATGCCGCCAACGGAACTTCGCACATTACCAGCATGAAGCTCGAGGGGCCTGCCCCACCGAACATGTGGAACGTGAACGGCGGAGGGAGTTTCAACGTTGCGGGGAACTGGCGCGACAACGTCGTTCCCACGGGATCGGCGGTGTTTGGCAACGTCTTGACCGCACCCAACGCGCCGGCGACGGTGACGATCGATTCACCGGCCTCGGTAACCTCACTCGGTTTTCAGAACGCCAGTAGCTATGTTGTCAACGGTCCTTCGACTTTGACTCTCACCGGAATGGCTCGGCTCGACGCTACCCAGGGTACTCACACGATCAATGCGCAAGTTGCAGGTAGCGATGGACTAACCAAAGCCGGTAATGGCACGATCGTTCTCACCAATGGGGCTAACAACTACACAGGCGATACGAACATTTCCGGCGGCGTTTTGGAACTGACCAATCTCGGTGCAATTAACCAGGCGTCTGGCACCACCACTGTGGCTGCTGGGGCCACCTTGCGATTAAACGGTGATGGGCACGGCAACGGCGCTCATGGCGTGCTGAGTGAGCCACTTGCCGGCGCGGGCACTCTTCGACTTCAAGGTATCGACGTCAATAATCCTGCGACCGGTGGATTGACTTCCGAGGTAATCACTATCAGTTCTGCAAATCCTGGTTTTCAGGGCCAAGTCAGCATTGGGGGCGGAGTCTTAGAAGTCACCAACAGTGGAGCGTTGGGAAGTGGCGACAACACGGCCGCAATGGGCACTTCGGTGGATGGAAACATGTCCGAGGCGGCGCTGCGGTTATCCAATGTCGCCGTATCGGGAGAACGCCTCGCCTTGGGCGGCCGGGCCCCGAGCATAACAGCGCCACACTTGTCTAGTGCGGGCAACAGCGGTTGGACAGGGGATATTGTCGGGGATACTGCAGGTAATCAATACAACATCGAATCACAATCCGGCACGCTAACGATATCGGGCAACATTTCGTTGCCGGATCAAGATAACCGGTACCTGAATCTGTCAGGCGCAGGCAACGGCAGAATCGAGGGCCGGATCATCGACCGAACACTCAAACTCGGTGATAGCTCTGAAGCTGCCAACATCAACGTTGTGAAGACTGGCAGTGGCACTTGGACAATTGCCACTATTCCCCCGTCGGAAAACTCGGATCCGCAGAATCCTTCAACCGCTCGCGATGGCTATCACCAAGGACGGACCGTAGTTGCCGAAGGCACTCTTGCTGTCCAAGCGACAGGTAGCAATAACGGCGAGCTATGGAGTCGTACGATTGAAGTGCGCCAAGGAGCGGTCTTCGATGCTAACAGCTTCACATCCTACAGCTTACAGGCGATTGCAGATCCTGATGGAATATTGGGGACAGGCGACGAAACGGGACAAACGCTCACTGGCTCCGGTACGATCAACGTGGGCGGCTCGCTAAATGCTTACGACGATTCCACACTGGCGCCTGGCGACCGCGTTGGCACGCTTACGTTAAATGGAAACTTCTCGTATTCCACCTTCGCCAACACTCCCGCGGGATCGTGGAACTATGAGCTCGGCAAAACAACCGCGGCCGGCACCAGTGATCGGCTAGTGGTCAATGGAACCGCCACAATCAGCGCCGCAACAGCCAGCAACGTGATTAATGTAAAGGTTTCACCCGTCGAGGGGACACTAGCCGCTGGTGCTTACCCGCTGGTTCAGGCAAATTCGCTTTCGGTGACTGGCGCCGCAGGCGACGGCAGCTACGTAGAGCATATGTTCGACGCCCAGGGCAACGACATTACCTCCGGCATGCGTCAGACGGTGGCGGTCGCAAACACTAGCAGCAGTGTTGTACTCAACGTGACTGGTTCGTCAGCCAATCTGAGTTGGAGTGGTCCTGCCAATGGTGCTTGGGACGTGAAAACCAGCAACAACTGGACAAGCACCGAAGGGCCGCAGTTTAACCAGCTTGATAACGTAACGTTTGGCAACGTGGCCAATAAGACGGTGACGGTCAACACCAGCGTCGCTCCTGGCAGCGTGACTTTCAATGGCGGCGCTGGGTCGACCTATACGGTCACCGGCTCGGGAGGTATGACCGGCTTTGGACCAGTCAACGTAGTGTCCGGGACCGTGCAGTTACAGAATTCCGGGAATGCCTACGCCGGCGCCACCACTGTGGCCGAAGGAGCCGTTCTAGAGATCGGCACTGCGAGGACAGGCAGCATGGTGGTAAACGGCAAACTATCCGTCGGGGGCGCTGGTATCACCGAGGGTGGTGCTCGGACGTTTTACTCCGCCGACTTCAGCGGCACCGGCGGTCCGCTCAATGGCACTACCCCCAACACTTCGTTTGACGGTAGTCGCTGGGTTGCAGCCCCAACGTTCCACGACGATGGCCACAGTGTGACGGGGCCGGCCGTAGGTGCTTCGGCCACTCTAGCATTTCAACCCGCGAACGGATCAACCTACGTCTTAACGACCTCGCTTGCCGATATCGTGGGCAGCAATGCCGATTGGCTGGCGGCGGGTTTCGCTCATGGCCAGTCTGATGCTAACTCAAACAATGCCCGGTTCATTTCCGGCGATGTTCAAGGCTTGGCCTGGGCTCTCTACCGAGGCGCTACGAGCAACAATGAAACCTTCCTGGGGAATACAAACGTTGCGAACAACGGAGGGACTGTCTCTGGAGCGTCGTGGCTGGTCGATGCAAACGTTGGCGGCGGCAGTGTCGACCTTCGCTTTACGCTCGATACGACGGGAGGTCCAGGCAATTGGACAGTAACCATGGAAGCTGATACCGGTAACGGATTCCATGTAATCCGCGCTACGCAACCTTTGCTGGACGAATCGATCACATCCGTTGGGATGGTTAATCGGAGTACGGCCACCATGACGAGCACTGCTCGTGCATTCTCGCTGACCGGCACGGAACCGGCGAATGCGAGGCTGGTGGGAAAAACACTCACGGTCGATGGTGATCTAACCATGGGAGCAAACTCGACCCTGGCGTTCGACATTGCGGATATTGGACGCGATTTCATCGACGTAACCGGAATCGCAACGCTAGATGGCATGATCGATGTCACCCAGCTTGGAAGCTTTACTCCTGCGGCGGGAATGACGTACACGATTCTCTCTGCCGCCGGAGGGATTACCGATCTCGGCGTCGACTTCAACTTGCCTGCCGGCTTCCGCACTTCGATTGTCGACATGACGGATCTCGTGCTGACTTTTGGCCTCCAAGGGGACTTCAATAACGATGGTGTTGTGGACGCCGCCGACTATGTGCTGTGGCGCAAATCGGGCGGGAATGATGCCGCCTATCAACTCTGGAGATCCAATTTCGGCAGCGGAGCCGGCGGAGGCGCCGCTTTTGGTGTTGATCAGCAAGCGGTGCCAGAGCCAGCAACTTGGTTCCTCGTTCTATTGATTAGCCTCGCTGGCTTGGCGTTGCGTCGTTCGGAACGGTGACCTGTATCCTGTGAGTGGCTGAATGGAACTGACAAAGAGGGCAGGCTGAAGGGGCGGTCGTACCATACCAATAACGGTACTGGGCGGCCGCTCACTTCAGAAATCAAAGTCGATCAACGCGTGCGGCCGAAACGAGACTTCGGTGACCATACTAGTCATGGAGCATAGCTATGAGAAATAAGCAAGGTGGTTTTACACTTGTCGAATTGCTGGTGGTGATTGCCATCATCGGCATTCTGGTAGCGCTGTTGCTTCCAGCGGTGCAGGCTGCTCGGGAAGCGGCTCGCCGTGGACAATGCACCAACAATATGAAGCAGCTCGGTCTGGCTGCAATGAATTATGAAAGCACCTACGGTGCGTTCCCAGCCGCCAGGCGTGGGTGTGATGGCTGGCTGATTTGGTGTGACGATATGCCAGCGTCGGGAAATGTTCCGGGCGTGAACCTGAGGACCCAGGGCGCTAGTGTCTTCGTTCAGCTCCTGCCTTTTATGGAAGAGCAGGCCTTGTTTGACATGTTTGATATCAAAAATAAGACCGTCTGGGATAATGGCGACTGGAGTGGTTTTTTGACAGATCCACAACTCATCGCGGCGGTCGGGACGTCTCTGCCAGGGTTGATATGCCCTAGCGATGGGGGATTGAAACGGTATGCCGACCTAGCGTACCAAGCCACCGGCAAGTTCCCAGCCGCGACAGGCAGTTACGCTGGCGTGGCCGGCGATGTTGGGCCCCCGGGCGGTAACGATGTTTTGTTTCCTTATCGCGCTGATCCGAAAGGCAAAGCCTACGAACTAAAGTACAACAATACGGGTGTGTTCTTTTACGTCCACCGCGTCAAGATCCGCGAGATTACAGACGGTACCACTAATACAATGCTCTTTGGTGAAACCATCGAGGGGCACGCGCGACTTGCAACCGATGGTAGCGGCAATTTATTGGCAAATAATATCTGGTCCAACGGCAACCGTTGCAACTCATCCATGCGTACTACGGTCAACCCGCTGAATACGATACCGGAGTTAGGTGAGTCGATTCGGGATTCGGGCACCAGAACCAACTGCGGATTCAACAGTCGTCATCCTAGCGGAGCAAATTTCGCGATGGGGGATGGGAGTGTCACCTTCCTGTCGGAAGATATATCGGAGAATGTTTATCGGAAAATGTCAACGCGCCAGTCGAGCGCCGACGACTATGTCGTGCAACTACCGGACACGCGTTAATCAATGTCTTTCTTGCTACACAACATCCATGATGCTTCGTAACACTCTTGCCCCAAAGGTATTGGTGCTCGTGGCGGCCTTTGGCGCTTGTTTGGGGTGCCAAGGCAAGCACCCCGGCCTTGTGCCCGTTACAGGCACGGTAACTATTGACGGCAAGCCGTTGACTATGGGAGAGGTTCGAATCCTGGCGGCGAACCACCGCCCAGCGATCGGAAGAATCAATCCCGATGGTTCGTTTACACTTTCAAGTTTCGAACTAAACGATGGCGCTCCGGCCGGAAAACACCTTGCCACGGTGACCGCAGTGGAGTCGATCGATGAGCATTCGCGCCGATGGCATGCTCCCAAAAAGTACGCCAACAAATTAGATTCTGACCTGTGGGTAACCATCGATAAACCAACCGATGATTTAAGGATCGAACTTATGTGGGTAGGAAGCAAGCAATCCGGCCCATTCGTAGAGAAGTATTGACAGCGAATACCTTTGTTGGTCCTTCGGTTTTACTTCGTTCCTGGAAAGCCGGCGGGTTCCTGCTATATTGACGACCGGCGGCATGATGGCGTCGGCATCCTTCGTTGTGATTCGCTCGATAAGCGCGCTGTCGCCCGGTTTGCCGGGTACGATTGCCGCGGCGCCAGAATCCAACGAGTCCTTCGCTCCACCCGCTTGATCCAGCCGCAGACCCGCTTTACGTGTAGCCGAATCGGGGCCATGGCATTTGAAGCAACGATCCGACAGGATCGGCAAAATATCTCGGCGATAGCGGACCGCGTCGCCTGCGCTCGATACTTGGCAGGCCGACGCCAACCCGAAACATGCCAATACAACCCATTTACGCCTGAAACCGCCGCTCATTCCGCCGCCCTACCGATAAACGGCCGCTGAAAGAGAGCAAATGCCGAACCGCGACCAACTGTACTCGCCTAGAGGGGCTATCTCTAGTATTTCGCGATCGGATAACTGGCGGCCAGTGTTACAGCCAGACGCCGTAGGCAGCGAATAGGCTTGCTATTGATGTAGTTGAATCCATTGAGTGCGCTTTAGGAGAGAACTTTGTCGATTGCGGATTCGATCCACTTAGCGCTCTTGGGAAACGATTCGTAGCTCTTCAGTTCGGCTAGCATCGGTGCATCGCGGGAAACGCCGGCGGATTGCAATAACGCATAATCCTGCAACGATTCCGCAAAGACTTCCCAGCGAATGGAATCAAGTGGGCCATCGGGGCCTGGATAGACGACAAACGGATCTCCGTATGGCAGCCCGGGCCAAGCGCCGACATCAGGGCTTTGGAATGGGTCATCAATGTCGCTTGTGCAGAACTTGAACCAATAGTTGTGTCCCCAGTGGAGAAATCCTTTGGCGTCTAGCTTGTAGAACAGCCAGCCCGCCATCCGCAGCTTGGCGAGTGGTGTGTCGTGCAAACGTTGCAAGAACCGGCCGCGTGGACCGCAGCAAAAGTAAACCCAAGCCGGACAATTCGCTTCGCGAAACAGATGGGCAGTGGCAATGCTGGGTACGGGGATTTCGGTCAAGCCTTCCGTAGCGAAACGAGGCTCGCTCATGGCGTCGATGACTTTGATCCAAGGCGCCAATTCGCGGAGCATTCCACGGGCTTTACGGTAATCGGCCATTTGCACATCGCCATCCGGCTCGTCGGCACAATGAAACAACGAGCGATCCAAGACCTTCTCGTCCTCCAGTACGTGCTTGAATTGTGGCAGAAATTGCTCCAAAAACTTCCGATACGTGGGTGATGTGGCGCTGATCTCAGGCGGCCAGAGAAGCTTCCCCAAATTATCCCACCGCTCAAAAATCCGTTGAGGATAACGGCCGCTCGTGGGGGCTGGTGTGAAGAAATGAGTCCATTCCACGAACTCAGCTTGGTGTTTTTTCGCCAAGTTGATCCAGCGGCGGACATCGGTGAAATCGAATTCATACTTGTCGTCGGCAGCACGGCGAACACGTAGAAGCTGAGCCGGTCGTTTTAAGATTTCATGCCGACCATTGAAGATTGGCGAATAAACCACATTGAAATTATGATCGACAACATTCTTGATATACTCGTCGGCGAGCTTCCAGAATCTGTCTCCATATGGGGCGATCTTGTAATACTCCCAAATCGAATCAGCGGATATCCAATTGGTGGCTGGAAAGTCTTTTCGCTTCTCTAGTACGAGCCGACGAATGTCGAGTTTGACTGGCAGCCGCACGCTGCTGGGTTTCGCGCCTGTCCAGCCTGGAAAACGGAAAGTGTCTTCAACGGTAAGGACGACGACCAGATCGTGGATTCCTACCACAGCGTCGGGAGGTACCGAGAAAGTGATCCAAAAGGTGCCATTGGCTTGAGGTCCGACGTGGGCGGTTGGCTCGGGGTAGAGTGGATCGGGCACCAGGCCTGGAACATGACCAATGCCATCCACTTCATCTAGCGGGACATCCGTGTTTAACTGTTTTAGTGGAACGTATCCGACACGACGAATTTGGGCATTGTAAAGATTATCGCCCTCAAGGCTCGCTCGCACTCGGATGCTGTAATCCTGCAAGTTGCGAAAACAAGCCTGAAATGAAACTCGCGCGTTGCGAGCGCTTACCAGTACAAGGGGAGCAGCGCTGCCTGGAGGTGAATTGGGATAAACACGCGTTAATGCGTTTTCCAACCAGAATTTGACGCCTGCTTGCTCGATTGCAGTATCAAGAGGCTTGGCCGTTGAGGCGAGAATATTCGTCGTGGCTGGATGAGTCGTCGATAGTCCCCATGCCGATGCGCCGAGGGCGAACGTTTTCAATATATCGCGACGCTGCACGTCTATCTCCCCAGTGGCCAGTAGTTGCGTTTGTTGTTGACGCTTGAGCTTGAGGATAAACCTACCCAATACGCTCCAAAATAAGAAGGCCTGCCCAGGAGGGCTGCCGCCCCAATGGCGAGGACTGGTCACGGGGGTCCGTACAAGAACAGAACTCGCATCACGCGATGAATTAGCGAGTTTCTTTCCAGATCGCCGGTAAATCGGGAATCGTATCGCGGATGATCTCTACGATCGCTTGCCGATCTTCCGCCGTGAGATGCGCGAATTTGTCGGATGTCGAAGGTTGCGTGAGTGCCTCCCAAAGGCGCTGCCAAACGTACTCTAGCATTTCGGGCGGCAATTTACGGAACGCGTTCGAGTAAATAAGGTAGCTGCATGGATACTTGAATAGTCGATGCTCCAAATCGAGCTCGCGCAAGGATCGCCCTTGACGATCGCGAGGCCCCTGCTTGGTGAATTTCTCTGCAAATCCCGAAGTACCCTCAATTGGAGCGGTCAGCGGAGCTTCGTCAACAAATAGCAACGCCTCGACTAGCGAATCGCCCGCGCTTTGGATGCGATGCGTCACGCTTTCAAGTCGCTTGTCTTCCGGATCGCCTAGCGCTCGATTGAGGCTGGCTTGATAGTAAAGCGCTTCCCGCGTCACAAAGTTGGCTTGTGTTAGCCGATTTTTTACGAGCGATTGATATTCCAGAACCATTAACGCCACGATATCGCTATGAGGTGTCGGGTAGTTGTTTGTAGGTAGGCGATCGGCCAATGAGGTGATGTTCTGCCCCTCCTTGTTTTCGATCGGCCTGGATAGTTTTTTATTCTCAACGATTAAATTGCCCAGATGAGTCTGCGAGCCATGGGTTCCTGTCACATACCAGCCGCCCCAGCGTTGCTCCAGCGGGGTTCGATAATCAACGGAATAACTTCCCTCGGAAAGTAATGGTTGGCCGCTGCGGTCGACGAACAGCGAGCGGACTAACAGACCGGGCACCGATTCGGTTCGAGACGAGCTGTGGCAGACGAGGCAGCTTTCCGTTTGACGTTTGAAGCGTGGCATGTCGACCTGTTCTTGGTCTAGCGTATAAAACACGGTGCCAAGCTGTGGGTCGGTCGCGGCGATTTCGATTACATTTCCTCGGTGACAGTAACCGACGTAGACATCGTCGTTAAAGTAAAGCGCACGCGGAGTTCGTGGCGAAATTTTCTGTCGCTGCAAACTTGTTTGTGAAAAAACGAGAGCCTGAGACTCGACAGGAATTTGGAGCGCATGCAAGACGGACCGTAAATAGCCAAATCTGTCGTCGAAATCAAGTCGAACTTTGCCTGCTTCCAGCCGAGTCTGTAATTGCGAGATGGCATTCGCAGGTTCGCTTCGACTGTATTCAATGGGCGCTTGTTCGAATGTGTCGTCGCTCCGCGCGACAGCCGCGATGAGAGCAAACATCGTGGCGAGCATCAAAGCATTTCGGAGAACGAGCATAAAATGATCCCAATGGCTACAAAAACAAAGCTAAATCTACGAGGCTGTTGGAATTTTCCGCTATCCCGCTGAATCCTCGCGTGAATTTCCTTTGCTCTTGAATTCTACATGTAAAAGTGTAGGATTACAAGTGAGTAATCCAGTGGGCGAGAAGAAGTATGTTGCCAAAGACCGCCGAATACGCGTTGAGAGCCATTGTGTGGCTAGCACGAGATCCTGATACCGTTGCCTCGGCTGATCTTCTCGCCGAGAACACAAAGATACCGCGGCGCTATTTGCACAAAGTTTTGCAGGATCTTGCTAAAGCTAAACTTGTTCGGTCGCAATCGGGCCCCGGAGGCGGATATTCGTTGGCGTTACCTTCGAAAAAAATCTCGATTCTACAGGTCGTCAATGCGGTTTCCCCGTTGGAGCGAATCCGTCAATGTCCGTTGGGCCTGAGTTCGCACACACGGCTCTGCCCTTTGCATCGCGAACTAGATAACGCCTACGCGGCCAACGAAAAGGCGTTATCGCAAGTGACAATCTCGCAACTGATCCATTCAACGAGTTCGATCGTTCCTTTGTGCGAGGTAAAATGATGCATACACATTCGCCCCTACCCCAGACGAAAGCGTCGATCCGTCCACCCTCCGTAGAAAAGATGCCTGGGCATTGGGTGCTCGCCAGCATGGGAAAACGGGTTCTGCGTCCAGGCGGCCTGGAGCTTACGCGACAACTCTTGAACGCGCTCGATATTGCTCCTCAAGACGACGTAGTCGAATTTGCGCCTGGGCTGGGCGTGACGGCTCGGATGGCGTTGTCCTATCACCCACATACATACACGGCCATTGAACGCGACGGAAATGCCGCAAAAACGGTCAAGAATTATCTTGTCGGACCGGAGCAGCGCTGCTTGTTAGGCTCTGCAGATGCGACGGGCCTTCCCGACTTTTCTGCGACTGTGGTTTATGGCGAAGCGATGCTTTCGATGCAGCCGCCTTCAGTAAAAGCCAAAATTATTGCCGAAAGCGCTCGTATTCTTCGCCCTAATGGTCGGTATGGCATTCATGAATTGTGCCTGATACCAGACGACGTAAGCGAATCCATACGCCAATCGATCCAAGATGAGCTATCCGACGATATTCACGTCGGCGTGCGGCCACTGACTGCCCGCGAGTGGCGCGACTTATTGATGCAAGCTGGTTATGAAATAGTTGCCGAGCACCGGGCTCCAATGCATCTTCTCGAACCTGCGCGAGTTGTGAAGGATGAAGGCTTGTTACAGGCTGTGCGATTCGCGTGGAACGTAGCGACGCACACAGCGGCCCGACGGCGTGTGCTCTCGATGCGCAGGGTGTTCCGCAAATATCGGAATCATTTAGGCGCTATCGTTCTTATCGCTAGAAAGAATGGATGAAGTGCAATATGAACGCGCTTTACACGATGCTTGATAATCTAGACTGCGAGATCCAGCCTCCAGTTGATGGAACGCTCAGCCGCACGATTTATCAAGATGATCGATTGAAAGTCGTGTTATTCGGATTTGGAGCGGGCCAAGAACTTTCGGAGCATACTGCATCGATGCCCGCGATCATGCATTTTCTCGAAGGAGAGGCGGAAGTTACGTTGGGGGCTGATGCCAAAGTAGCGACCGCGGGAACGTGGATTCACATGACGGCTCAGCTTCCCCATAGTATTCGTACAAAAACGCCCGTCGTGATGTTGCTATTGTTGTTAAAATTGCCGGCAACATAAATCGTCGAGCACTGTCTTGCTCTTTCATCCGGCAGAGACTACGTTGCAGTCACATCGCTCATCTTACAGGACGTATTTCATGCGACGTGAAACAACAATAGCTACGGTCGCTGGTGTGAGCGCCACGCTCATTGTGGCGGCGCTCATTATCATCGGATCGAGGCGGCTCTCGCATTTCGACGCGGCACTCATTGGCTATACGTTTGCGACGCTGTTTGCTGTCTTTGGGATTACGTACCGCTATGCGATCTGGCTGCAACGGCCACCCACTTGGCTCTATTGGAAACGCGGTTGGCAGCTTTTTTTCAATCCGCGCCATTTGCCTCGCAATCTTGGCGTGTGGCTGGGCAGATTGACAAACGCGTTTATTCTGAATCGTTTTATTTGGCGACGTAGCATGATCCGCGGTGCAGCCCACTGGTTAATCCTGTGGGGCTGCCTCGTCGCGTCGGCGATCACGTTTCCGCTGGTGTTCGGCTGGATTCACTTCGTTGTCGACGGCAACTCGATGGAACGATACCGCGTGGTCGTCTTTGGCTATGAAACGTTTTCGTTCCCTGTTGAGTCGCTATTGGGAATGGTCATCTTCCACGGCCTCGTATGGGCTTCGCTGCTCGTCATCGCTGGCGTCATGCTGGCCATGCGACGCCGGATGCGCGACCGAGACGCCGCGGCCATGCAACAATTCGGCGAAGACATCGTGCCGCTTTTGCTGCTCTTTGCGATCAGTGTTACCGGATTGATGCTTGTCGTCAGCTATGAATGGATGCACGGCTACGCATACGAATTTTTAGCGATTCTACATGCGGCGATTGTTATTCTTACACTTGTATGGCTGCCGTTTGGGAAGTTCTTCCATATTTTCCAGCGACCGGCTCAGCTTGGCGTGTCCTTTTATAAGGATGTTGGCACGCGAGGCGAGCAGGCGCATTGTGGTCGTTGCGGCCAAGCCTTTGCGTCGAAGCTCCAAATCGAGGATTTGATTGAAGTTCAGCGACAGCTAGGGTTTAATTACGAAACGCCCAATGCTCCCATCGATCACTTTCAACGGATCTGTCCTCGTTGCCGACGGCTGCTGCCGGCGTTAGTCCAAGGCCGACTATGGCGATCGAGCCAGCTTGCTAACGAAATCATACGCGACTCTGCATAGTCGAGCGTTATTGCCGCCTTAACAGTAAGTGAAATGTTCATGGCTCGAGAACCAGTCAATTCGATCGACACGATCAGCGCTTTTGGGCCGCACTTGGCGTTCTCCAGCGGGCGGCGATTGGATCGTGGGGTTGAAGCAGACCGGCTGGTGAAAACGCACTGCTGTTTTTGCGGTCAGCAATGTGGCATCCAACTTAAGGTAAAGGATAACGAGGTAATCGGCTTCGAGCCTTGGGAAGACTTTCCATTTAACCATGGCATGCTCTGCCCAAAAGGGGTGAAGCGTTATTTGCAGGGGGCACACCCAGATCGGCTCGTTTCTGCGTACGAGCGCGATCCAGCTAGTGCAGGTGGTTTTCGGCCGATCGGTTATGAACAAGCAATTCAGCGAGTTGCAGAGAGTTTTCAGCGCGTTCAGTTACAGCACGGCAACTCGGCGGTCGGAGTTCTCAGTGGCGCCAGTCTGACCACCGAAAAAACCTATTTGATGGGCAAGTTTGCCCGTATGTGTTTGAAGACGTCCAACATCGACTACAACGGCCGTTTGTGTATGGTGAGCGCGGCGGCCGGGAACAAAAAGGCCTTCGGAATCGATCGTGCGGCGAATCCTTGGTCCGATATTCTGAAGACGGATGTGGTTTGGATCAGCGGCGCCAATGTCGCCGAATGTGCGCCCATTACCACCAGCTATGTTTGGCAAGCGCGAGAGTTTGGCGCGAAGGTGATCGTAGTCGACCCCCGCATAACACCCGTGGCGCGTACGTGCGACTTGTTCCTCCCGGTGAAACCGGGGCGCGATGTCGCGCTCTTCAACGGCATTCTCCACTTGATGATCGAGCACGACTGGGTCGACCACACGTTTATCAACGGGCATACGGTTGGTTTCGATGCCGTCGCCGAGCATGTAAAAGATTGGACTCCGCGGCGCACGGCGGAAATCACAGGAATTGCCGAGAAATCGATCCGTCAGGCGGCGGAGATGTGGGGCACGACGGCAACCAGCTTTTTGTTGCATGCACGCGGCATCGAGCATCACAGCCACGGCGTTCAGAACGTGCTGGGGGCGATCAATATCGTATTGGCATCCGGGCGGATCGGTCGTGCGAACTGTGGTTACGCGACCATTACCGGCCAGGCAAACGGCCAAGGGGGCCGCGAGCATGGCCAAAAATGTGACCAACTACCAGGCGGCCGCGACTTGGCTAACCCCGACCATCGAGCCCATGTCGCTCGCGTATGGGGAATCGATCCAGACGAGCTTCCTCAACCAGGCGTCGACGCTTACGAAATCTTTCGTCGTATCGACCGCGGTGAAATCAAAGCGCTATTGTCGATATGCTTCAATCCAATTGTTTCGCTGCCAGACAGCGAGTTTGTAAAACGGATGCTCGACAAGCTCGAGTTTTATGTGGCGATCGATTTCTTTCTCAATGACTCGGCCCGACATGCCGATATCGTGCTTCCAGGCTCACTGCATGAAGAGGATGAAGGGACGGTAACCCAGATTGAAGGGCGGGTCATCAAGATCAACCAAGCC
>CAZGMU010000038.1:7482-18993 GCA_964526975.1 uncultured Planctomycetaceae bacterium | reverse complement strand
CGTCCTGGTCGACAACCATCACGCAGCCGATCGTCTCGTCGACCAACTTCTTAAGCACCTCGCCGACAGTCGCCGTGGGCGGAACCGTCGAGGGCGACTTGGGCCAGAGCCGCTCGACGCGGTCGCGCAGGAGATCCGCTTCGACGCTGGAAGCCGGCACGCGCAGGCCCATATCCGTGAGCGGCTGGCTGCACTCGGCGCACTCGTCGGCGCCTTCAATGTTCTCAGCATGGCAGGAAGGACAAATGATCATGCGTCTTGCCTAATATGCGACCAGCTCGTTGAAGCCACCTGCCCCATTATGTGACTTGCCAGGTATCGCCGGAATTGAAGAGCTTGTTCAGGTCGCCCACGCCGCGCTCGCTCACAGCCTGGCTGACCTGCTCGTTCACCAGCACGTCGTAACGCGGACGGTCGACGCAGCGAAACACGCCGATCGGCTCGGGGAAGCCGTCTTCGTAGCGCATCCGTGAGAGCAAGTACGCCAGGCTCGGTTCGGCGGCCTTCTCGTCGTGAAACAGCAAATCGTCTTCGGTGATGCCCTTGCCGAGATCGACGACTTCGGGCTCCATGCCGTTGAGGCGGATTCCCTTGTCGCGATTCTTGCCGAAGATCAGCGGCTTGCCGTGGACGAGTTCAAGCGTGGTGTCGGCTTTGGTTTCGCGTTCCTTGGCGTAGGCCCAGGCGCCGTCGTTGAAGACGTTGCAGTTTTGGTAGACCTCGACGAACGACGTGCCCGGATGCTCGGCCGCTCGTTTGAGGACTTCGCCCAGGTGCTTGATCTCGGTATCGATGCTGCGAGCGACGAACGTGCATTCGCAACCAATCGCGACCGAGAGCGGATGGAGCGGGTTGTCGATCGCGCCCATCGGGGTGCTTTTCGTCTTTTTGCCGAGCGGCGAGGTAGGCGAGTACTGGCCCTTGGTAAGGCCGTAGATGCGGTTGTTGAACAGGATGATGTTGAGGTCGAGATTTCGGCGAATGGCATGCATCAGGTGGTTGCCGCCGATCGACAGGCCGTCACCATCGCCGGTGATGACCCAGACGTTCAGATCGGGCCGCACGGTTTTGAGGCCGGTCGCCACGGCCGGCGCGCGGCCGTGGATCGAGTGCATGCCGTACGTGTTCATGTAGTACGGGAAGCGGCTGGAGCAGCCGATGCCGGAAATGAACACGATTTTCTCGCGCGGAATGCCCAGCGTGGGCATCACTTTTTTCATCTGCGCGAGGATGGCGTAGTCACCACAGCCTGGGCACCAACGGACGTCTTGATCGCTGGCGAAATCGGCTGGCTTAAGGACGGGCAGGGGAAGGTCGACGCTCATGTTGTGCGATGCCTGTTATGGGGTTTGGATTCTATTGTTCCGCTTGGAGTTAGAGGGGGAGGGTGGGAGAAGGGGAGAGGGGGAGGTTTGAAGTCGCGTTTGGCCTTACTTCATTCCTCCCACTCTCCTCGTCTCCCTCTCTCCCATTCTTCTTCATCAACCGCCGTGGGCGACCTGCTCCAGGACGGCTTTCACGGGTGTTTCCGGGTCAATTGGTTCGGGGCGAGTTTCCGTGTCCGCCGTGTCGCCACGGAGGACAGCTTCGATCTTGTCGGCTATTTCGCCGACGCTGAATGGCTTGCCTTGCACCTTGTTGAGGCCGATGGCGTCGACGAGGTACTTGGAGCGAATGATCGTGCGCAACTGGCCGAGATTCAGTTCGGGAATCAGCACATGCTTGAATCGTTTCAAGATTCCCTCGAGGTCTTTCGGCAATGGATTGAGCCAGCGCAGATGGCAGTGTGTAACCGCTCTGCCCTTGGCTTGAAGGTTGTGGACCGCCGTCGCGCACGCGCCGTAGGTGCCGCCCCAACTGACCACGAGCAGGTCGCCGCTCGCAGGGCCGTCTAGCTTCTGTGGCGGCAGCTCGTTTGCGATGCGAGCCACTTTCTCGGCACGCAGGTTGATCATGTGCTGATGGTTGGCCGGGTCGTAGCTGACGTTGCCCGTGATGTCCTGCTTTTCGAGGCCGCCGATGCGATGCTCCAGGCCGGGGGTGCCGGGAATTGCCCAGGGGCGGGCGAGGCGTTCGTCGCGGCGGTACGGGAGGAATTTATCACCGCTGGTCACGGGGCCGGGGTGCTTGATTTCGATCTTTTTGAGGTCGGCGTACTTGGGGATCTTCCATGGTTCCGAGCCATTGGCGATGTAGCCGTCGGTGAGCAGGATGACCGGCACCATATAACGAACGGCGATGCGCCACGCTTCTTGAGCCACATCGAAGCAATCGGCTGGGCTGCAGGCGGCAAGCACCGGCATGGGGCACTCACCGTTGCGGCCGAAGATGGCCTGATAGAGGTCAGCTTGCTCGGTTTTGGTCGGAAGGCCGGTCGAGGGACCGCCACGTTGCACGTTGATGACGACCATTGGCAACTCGGTAACGACGGCGAGCCCCATGCCCTCGCTCTTAAGGGCGATGCCGGGACCGCTGCTGGCGGTGACGGCCATCGCGCCGGCGAACGACGCGCCGATCGTGGCGGTCATGGCGGCGATTTCGTCCTCGGCCTGGAACGTGAGGATGTCGAAGTTCTTGTGCTTCGCTAGTTCTTCCAGAATGCTGCTGGCGGGGGTAATGGGGTAGGCGCCCAGGAAGAGGCGTTTGCCGCTAAGCCTCGCAGCGGCCATTAGGCCGTAGGCCAAGGCCGTGTTGCCGACGATGCTGGTGTACTTGCCAGGCGCGAGCTTCGCCTTGGGCACGTGGAACTGCGTGTTGATCGCTTCGACCGTTTCGCCATAGTGATAACCGGCCTTGAGGGCGGCCGTATTGGCGCCGGCGATCTCGGGCTTCTTGCCGAATTTGTCTTCGATATAACGCAGCGTCGGTTCGAGCGGCCGGTCGTACAGCCAGAAGACGAGACCCATCGCAAAGAAGTTGCGGCAGCGGTCCTTTTCTTTCTGGCTCAGCTCGAGGCCTTCGACCGACAGGCGCGTGAGCTTCGTCATCGGCACTTTGTGCAGGCGGTATGCTTTGAGCGAGTCGTCTTCGAGCGGATTGGCGTCGTAGCCGGCCTGCTCCAAGCCTTTGCCTTCGAAGGCATCGCTGTTGGCGATGAGGATGCCGCCCGCGCGCAAGTCGCCCAGGTTCGTGGCGAGCGCGGCTGGGTTCATGGCGACGAGCGCGTCGACCGTGTCGCCGGGGGTGTAGATGTCTTTGCTGGAAAAGTGAACCTGAAAGCCGGAGACACCGGCCAGCGTGCCTTGCGGCGCGCGGATCTCGGCCGGGAAGTCTGGGAAGGTGGCGATGTCGTTCCCCATGAGGGCCGATGTATTGGTGAACTGCGTGCCGGCCAGTTGCATGCCGTCGCCCGAGTCGCCACAAAACCGAACCGTGGCTTCGTCGAGCGTGAGAACTTGTTTGTCGTGCTGATCGAGTACTGCTGTAGACATCGCTGGTGACGTATCCTCGCTCTCAGTTACTGCCTGAGGCTAATTTGAATTGGGTACAGTTGAATTCGCAAGAATTCAGACTTTACGGGTTGTTCTCTGAATTCTGGGGAATTCAGCTACAGTTATTGTTTATTGTTAAACGCCGGGGCCGACCGGCAATGATGCAATTCGTTGCTAGCAGCCCGATCAAGCTCCTTCGCGGGTCCGCGCCGCCCGGGAATCGGGCGGCAGGTTGTAAACAGTTTCTGGAAAATGATCCACCAAATAGTGGACAATGCCATGCACGCCGAGCACGCCGGTCGGCTGCTGGTTTTCGTTGACGATGGGCAGATGGCGATAACCGCCTTCGGCCATGATGCGGATGGCGCTACCGACGGTGGCCGTCGAGGCGACCGTCGCCGGAGGACTCGACATCACCGTGCGAACCGGGGCCGAGAGATCGCCGCCGCCGGCCATCTGCTGAAGCGCATCGCGTTCGGTAAAAATACCGACAAGCTGGGAACCTTCGCAAACCAAGACAGCGCCAGTGCGCTGCGCGCGAAGAAGCTGCAGAACATTGCCGACGGTTTCGTCGGCAGTTGCAGCCAAGGGCTGATCGGGGTAGGCAGAGCCTACGCCCTCACTCTCCAAACTAAGCTGAAAGTCCACGCTGGACACGGCTCGTGTTTCGTTTGGGACGTTTCGCGTGGCGAGTGCATATCCTGCACGTGGACACGTTCGGTGAAAGGCATTTCCGAGCCCTGCCGCCACGCTAATATATAAATCTACCACGTGGAACAGGACACTTAAACCACAGAACTTACGAATTTTGACTGAATTATTGGAAGCGATCCGGGAAATTGAAGGGATGTAAATGCAATGGATGCCTCTGGTTTGGGATTTTGCAGAACAGAGTTCCAATGGATTTCGTAAAAAAGGGGCTATGCCCGGCTGGACGAGCGTCTTGGATCGATTTGCGATAGCTGCACCCATCGGAGATTAGCTTGGATGTACTTGCCTGTGTAAATTAGAAGTAATGCGAATAGTTTCTTGTATCATCGCCACGATTTTCCTCTGGTGCTCATCGCTTACCAATCTGGCGCCTGCTGTCCAGACCGTGACCAATCCGTTTCTTGGCATTAAGCTCTACCATCGCACGGAGACCTCGCCACGGCCGCTGAATATAAATGTGGCTGAAATCGACCTGAGCGCGCCTGGGATTAGCTTTTTGGTGACACCGCGCGGGCCGTCGCCACAACCGGTATACAACGGCGTGCCCGATGAAACCGTGATTCAAACTACCCGGCAGTTCGTGAACACGTCCGGCGTTCAACTGGCGATCAACGCCTCGTTCTACGACATCAGCAATATCCACACGGTGGGCGGCTTGAGTTGGACGAACAACTTGGGCCTGATGGCGTCCAACGGCGATGCATACTCGCCGTGGCTCAACGAGACGCATACCGACAATAATTTTGACGATGCGCTGAACATCACGACCAATAACTCGGCGTCGATCGTGAAGATGCCGTCCAATGGCCGAAACGGTTATGGAACGACGCCGGCTGTGACACTTTACAACACCGTGACCGGCAAGAATCGGCTGCTCACGAACGGTACCGTGAACGCTCCCAGCACTTGCGGCGATTTTTGCGGTCTGCATCCACGCACGGCCGTCGGCCTTACCGCCGGCAACACGAAGCTGATCATGATGACCATCGACGGCCGACGAACGGGAGTCAGCGAAGGCGTGACGCTCGTCGAACTGGCCGGTTATCTCAGCCAGTATGGCGTGACCAACGCCATCAATCTCGACGGCGGCGGCTCCACGGCCATGGCTGCCAATTACTATAACGATACGCAGAACGCCAGACTCGTGAACAAGCCCTCTGGTTCCGAACGATCGGTCGGCACCAACCTGGGCGTCTTCGCGCTCCCCAACGGCGATTTCAATTTGAATGGCAAGATCGACACTGCCGACTACGTCGTCTGGCGAAAAACAGTCGGCGGCGACCTCGGCTACAACGCTTGGCGATCACAATACGGCGCCGCTGGCGGCAGCGGCAGCGAATTCGAAGCTTTTGCCGTGCCGGAGCCCTCTGCCTTGGTTCTCATTGGATTCGCTTTGACCAGTGTACTCACCTTCTCTCGTCATCGGTGCGGGACACGCCGCTAAGGAATGTGTCCAAGAATATTGTCCTATTTCCGAAATAACCACGGAGGCACAGAGGGCACGGAGAAGAAATACAGGAGACAGGAACGCTAATCTTCGCTAATCCCCGCTAATAAAGAAAAAAGACATGGCTATTTCCTGTCTCTTTACTCTGATTTATTAGCGCAGATTAGTGGCGATTAGTGTTCTTCCTTCTCCTTCTCTTCTCTGTGTTCTCTGCGCCTCCGTGGTGAATTCCCTCTGCCGAAGCTATTTTGTGAGTCGTCCCTAAAGGTAAAGCATGCCTCATGTCGCTTTAGTTGCGTTCTCGGGGCTGCGTGTGCGCGAGGCGGAATTGGCGGCTCTCGGAATGAAGCTACCTGGCTTGGCGGCACGGGCCGGCGCGCTTGCTCAACTGCCTTCGCTAGGCTTGCTGACGCTAGGAGGTATGTTGCCGGATGAATGGTCTTGTAGTTACCACGAAGCCGACGGCAATCTCGATGAAATCTTGCAATCGCTCGTGGCGGAGCGCGCCGACCTCGTCGCAATTTCGGCGCTGACTCCCTCGGCAAACGATGCCTATTCGTTTGGTGATCGGCTGAGGAGTGAGAACATTCGCAGTGTTTTCGGCGGGTTGCATGCGACTGGTTGCCCCGACGAGTCAACCCAGCACTTCGACGCGGTTTGCACGGGAGAAGGTGAGCTGGTGTGGCCGGACGTGCTGCGTGATGCGACTGAGGGGCGACTCCAGAAGCGTTACGATGCGGTGCGAACAGGTCGCGAACTGGCATGGCCGCGACCACGCTTCGACTTGCTCGCGCAACCCCGAGCACGTTGGACGGTGCAGTCGCAGCGCGGCTGTCCGTTGGCGTGCGAGTTTTGTGGGGCGAGTCGCCTGATCAGCCGGTTTCGTGAGAAGCCAGTCGATCGACTGCGTGACGAGCTGAGCGAGATCGTTCGACTCGATCCACGTCCGACGATCGAGCTGGCCGATGACAATACATTTGCCGGGGTGCGAGATCCCGAGCCGTTGCTTGCCGCGCTGGCCGATTCACGGGCGCGGTATTTTACCGAGGTCGATTGGCGAATTGGCGAGCGACCCGCGTTGTTGCGCGATTTGGCGGCGTCTGGCTGCGTGCAGGTACTCGTGGGAATCGAATCGCTGGTGTTCCGTTTTCCGGGAATGGGCGCGAAGGAAGCCGAGTTGAATCGAGTTATGGCGGCGATCGACGCGATTCAAGAGGCGGGCATTGCCATGAATGGCTGCTTCATCGTCGGCGGCGACGGCGAGACACGCGAGTCGCTTGCCGAATTGAGCAAGTTCGTTCGAGCAACTCGGCTCGCCGATGTGCAGGTTACATTAAGCACGCCGTTTCCCGGTACCGCTTATCGTGCGCGATTGGCGCGAGAGGGCCGGTTGCTCGAAGATCGAGGCTGGTCGAATTACACGTTGTTTGATGTTACGTTTAGGCCAGACCGCATGAGTGTGAAAGAGCTGGAGATTGGCTACTGCGAGTTATTAAGCGAGTTGTTCGACGAGGACCAATCACAGCGACGGGCGGCGATCCGCCGCGACGTATGGCGGCGAAATCCAGCCATGAGGAATGCCGAATGACGGAGCAAACGATTGAAGTCGATAAAGCCGAACCGTTGACGTTTGGCACGTGGTGGAGCTTCATGCTCGGCCGGAAAGACGCGATCGATTCGGTCGCGAAGTCGACGAACGCGTTGTGGGTGGGATTGCTGTTCGTGTTGTCGGCCGGCCTGGCACGGGAATACGACGGCGAATATCTGGCGCGCGAACCGTGGCACTTGCTGTTGCCGTTGGGGGCGTCGCTGGTCACTTCGCTGGTATTGTATGTACTCGTGTACTTGGCCGCGCGTGGGCATGGTGTGACGAAGCTGCGCTGGTGGGGCGGCTATCGCACATTGCTGACGTTCTACTGGATGACGGCACCTCTGGCGTGGCTCTACGCCGTTCCGGTCGAACGCTTCCTGGACCCACTCCAGGCGACGCAGGTCAACTTCGGATTATTGGCAATCGTTTCAGTGTGGCGAGTGCTATTGCTCACACGAGCGATATCGGTTTGGCTCGGCGCCGGCTACTTCATCATCTTCTTTATCGTGCTTCTCTTTTCAGACTCGGTGCTGCTGGCTGCCAACATGCTGACGCCGATGCCGATTTGGGACATCATGGGCGGCATTCGTCTGCCAGCACGTGAGTCGTTCATCGTGGACATACGACTAATGGTTGGGTTCTTCGGTACCATCAGCTGGTTTGTCTTGTTAATTACCGTGTGCGTCCTTGGGTTTGTCAGCAAGTCGCAATGGCACCTTGCTAAGCCAACAAGGGCAGATTCGAAGACAGCGGGATCGCTGTGGGCGTTTGCGATTGGACTGTTGGTTCTAGGGATGGGAATCCTGCCATTGACGCAGCCGGAGCAGGCTCGGCGCTGGCACGCCGAGCATTTGATTCGATCAGGGCAAATCAGCGAAGGCCTGCGGTTCATCGCGGCTACCCCGCAAAGCGACTTTCCGCCCCACTGGGATCCGCCGCCGCGAACCGGTTACCGCGAGGAACTAGTCAAGCTACCTCAGGTTGTGGATGAACTCAAAAAAATCGAGGCACCGGAGTGGTTGCGTGATTGCTACACAGAAAAGATGATGACGTCCCATTCCGGAATCCATTCAGCGATCGAATCGACCGAGCGCGGCGATTCAGAGTAGTTGAACGCAATTCTGGATTATCTGGAACGCGCGAAGCCTGGAGGATATACCTCCGAATTCAATTGGGAGTTTCGAAGGACGATAGAGCGGAAAAAGTTTCCAGATGAGACACAAGAACGGATTACCAAGTTTTTGGAACGCGAAAAATGACGATCGCGAATAACTGGGAGAACGCGGCGCGGGTGATGGGGTGACCGACCCGAGACGGGTCGGCTATATAGCCGACCCATCCTGGGTCGGAGTAGTAGGTGTAGGATAAAGAACCCGAAGGGTTCGCAGCTATTAGCCGGTGGTCGAGCGCAGCGACACCACCGGACGCAGGACGCATCGATGTTTCCCCCGACGCCGGAGGCGTCGCAGCGAGAAACTTGCTTACATCATCCTGGTTTGGGTTGTGGGTCGGGCTAAAGCCCGACCCACGTAGGATGTGCGAGCGTTTCGACTACATGTCGTAGTACAAGCAAAACTCGTACGGATGTGGCCGCAAGGCCATCGCGTCGACTTCGTTCTTGCGCTTGTAGCTGATCCAGGTGTTGATGACGTCTTCGGTGAAGACATCGCCACGGAGGAGGAACTCGTGGTCCTTCGCCAGGGCATCCAACGCTTCGCCAAGCGAGCCCGGAGTCTTCGGCACTTCGGCCAGCTCTTCCGGGGCGAGATCGTAGATATCCTTATCGAGCGGTTCGCCCGGATGGATCTTGTTTTGAATACCATCCAACGCCGCCATCATGACCGTGGCGAATGCCAGGTATGGGTTCGCACTCGGATCGGGGCAGCGGAACTCGACCCGCTTGGCCTTCGGGCTCGGGCTGTACATCGGAATGCGGCACGAGGCCGAGCGGTTGCGCTGCGAGTAGGCCAGGTTTACCGGCGCTTCGTAGCCCGGCACCAAGCGCTTGTAGCTGTTGGTCGTCGGGTTGGTGAATGCCAAGATCGCGGCCGCGTGCTTCAAAAGGCCGCCGATTGCGAACAGCCCCATTTCGCTGAGGCCGGCGTAGCCGTTGCCCGCAAACAGCGGCTGACCGCCTTTCCAAAGCGAGATATGGGTATGCATGCCGGAGCCGTTATCCGAAAACAGCGGCTTGGGCATGAACGTCACGGTTTTGTTGTACTTCTTGGCAACGTTCTTGATGATGTACTTGTAGAGGCACATCTTGTCGCCCATTCGCACGAGCTCATCGAACCGTAGATCGATTTCGCTCTGGCCGGCGGTGGCCACTTCGTGGTGTTGGGCTTCGACGTCGAGCCCGCAGTCGATCATCGTGACCATCATCTCGTTGCGGATGTCCATGAGTGCATCGGCAGGCGGCACCGGGAAGTAGCCTTCCTTGTGACGCAACTTGTACCCCAGGTTGGTTTTGCCGACGCTCGAATAGTCCTTGCCGCGGTTCCATTGGCCTTCTTCGCTATCGAGGAAGAAGTAACCGCTGTTCGGCGTTTGATCGAAGCGGACGTCGTCGAAGATGAAGAACTCCGCTTCCGGGCCGATGAAGCAGGTGTCGGCCACGCCGGTGCTCTTCAAGTAGTTGACCGCCTTACGGGCAACGTTGCGGGGATCGCGGGTGTAATCCTCGCGCGTGATCGGGTCTTGCACATTGCAGATGATGCAAAGCGTGGGGATGGCGGTGAAGGGATCGACAAACGCGGTGTCGGCCTGCGGCAACAGCAGCATGTCGCTCTCGTTGATTGCTTGCCAGCCGCGGATGCTGGAACCGTCGAAGCCCAGGCCCTCTTCGAATGTCTCTTCCTCGAGCTTCGACACGGGGATCGTGAAGTGTTGCCAGATGCCCGGGAAATCCATGAACCGCATGTCGATTGCTTTGATGTCGCGTTCGCGACACATCGCCAAGACAGTCTGGGGTGTCAGTGCCATGATCTGATGTCTCCAAATTCCGGAACGGCGAGCAGACGTGCGAGTAGGCTACAACCAACTCGTCCAACCACTGACTCACCCATTGACCGCCAACTTGCCTAAAATAAAAGTAGTCGGCTACGGCAAACAGTTCGCCTGCCCGCCGTGACCGCTTAGAACCCAATCATGATAGCGAACGCGCCGGGAGTTGAAACAGGTCTGGGCGTTTGGCGTGGAAAGTTTTTTCTGGTGAGTGATAGAACGAAGCACCAATGAAGGCGCGCACAAAAGAAATTAGCCCCCGGTCAATGACCGGGGGCTAATTGTGCTAAGTGAGACGATAACGCTTAACCAACTGTTTATGACGTCGGCTGCAATTCGCGTTCGGATTTCGGAGCGGCCAGCCGCATTTGAACGATGCGGGAATCAGCCTTGGTGGGCACGCCGTTCACCACGGCGCCGATGATCCGGATGCCAACGCCGCGGAGCAACTCGACGGCCTGGTTCACCTTCGGCATCTGGCTGTAGTCGCGGCGAACCGACAGAATCGCACCGTCGCTGTACTGGCCGAAGATCAAAGCATCGGACATCCCCAGGATCGGCGCGCCGTCGATGATGATGAAATCGTACTCCGAGCGGAGTTTATCGAAGACCGGCTGCATCTGCTCGGTCGCGAGAGCATGGATGGCATCCACGTCGCAATAGCCGGCGGTGAGCAGCCACAGGCCCTCGGCGTGGGTGGGGCGAATCACGTCGGCCACATCCACCTCGGCCCGCAGCACTTCGCACAACCCATCTTCGAGCGGAGCATCGAACAGGGTATGCAGCGACGGGCTGCGCAGGTCGCCGTCGACAAGCAGTGTTCGCCGTCCGGCACGGGCCAGGCTCGCCGCCAGTTGGCTGGCAACCGTCGTGCGCCCTTCCAGCGTGGCGGCACTTGCCACGAGCACTACCTGCCGACGTTTCGATGTCGAGTCGTGCATCAAGATCGTGCGAACTCCGTCGATCGAGTCGGTCAACTGAGCGACGATCGGGTGATAGGGGTCGAGCGCCTTGCGAGACGATAGAGTCGGCAGCATGCCGACGACGCGAATGCCCAGGCCTTCGTCCATATCGGCGGGGCCGTTGAGCTTGCGACGCGTGAATTCCATATACGCCACGCCCAGGCAAGTCAGGCCAAAGCCAGCCAACGCTCCGAGAGCAGTGATGGCGTAATGCTGGGTCGTGTTGATGTTCTTGGAGAGCATCGCTTCGTTGACCTGGCGGATTTGAGCGGGAATCTGGCTGTCGATATCCAGGCTCTCGAGCTTTACGTTCATGTCGTTGGCGATTTGCTGCAATTGCTTCAGCTCTTCGCCACGGGTTTCCAG
>CAZGMU010000038.1:0-7472 GCA_964526975.1 uncultured Planctomycetaceae bacterium | reverse complement strand
TTTGAATCTTCCGGTGAGTTGCTGCATCGGCACGTTCGGCTTGTTTTGCAATTCGCGAATGGTTTGTTTTTTGAAGTCTGCCTTATAAGCCTCGAACGTCTGCTGCATCTGAGCAAGCTGGCGGTCGCCGCTGGAGCCGCGCGAGCCCCCGCGGGTGCTGCCCGGAGTTTGCATCTTCTGCAGAAGAGCCATGTCTAGTTGCGCTTGCAGATAAAGATACTTCTGATCTTGTTTCAGCAACTCATGTAGTCGGTTTGAAGCTGGAAAAGCCCGGCGGTCAATGTCTGGATTTTGGCTTGGGTATCGGCGAGGTCGCGAATCAACAAATCCGTTTCTGGATCACGCTGATCGGTCGGTCGGCCCATGCCCTTGGCGATCTCGATATAGTCTTCGTACTTGCGCTTGATTTCGCCGTTAAGGTTTTGCAGGCTGCGTTCGAGCATGTCGCGAATGGTCAACTTGCGAGATGTCTCCTTGCCGAGAACCTCCTTCTTGTAGGCTTCAGCGACGGCATTCACGAGCGTCACCAAATCTTCCGGCGGCGTGCCGGTCAGGCTGATGGCCAAGATTTCACCGTTTTGCGGGAACCCGACATCAAGATGGTCCTGGAGCCACTCTTCTTTGTCTCGTTCGCCGGCGAGAATGCTCAAGCTGGCGATACCTGGATTGCGAATCGCGGCGGTCAATAAGAACTTGCTTTTTAACAACGCGAGCTGCGTTTTCTTGAGGATTTCAAAGTCCTGCGTCGACCGCCGGGTAGTGTCGTGGACGATCGAATCTTCCTCTTGTCGAACTTCGAAGAGAGCCGTCGCCGAAGATGATTCGGGGAAAGTAAACCACAAAGCGATGCCTGCCAGCGCCCCGATCACGGACCCCAGCCCCAGGGCCAGAATCCAGCGCCGGCGCAGGGCATGAAGAAATGTATTGGCATCCATTCCGCCCTTGAGCACATTCTGCGCGTTGGATTGAGCGGTGTGGATGGCCAACGGCGATGGGGCAGCCCCGTTGGATTGGACCATCAGGGCGTCACCGGGATGGTGTGACTCTGGGACCAGTGCGTGATGCGGTCCTGGCGAGTGAGAAGTATCGTCGCGATGCATGGGATTCTCGTCTGTTCCTGGTTAGGGCCCGATAGAAATTGAGGGCGAAAAGTTGCTGTCACGCGGAACCGGCAGTTGGTCGCTCAACCGCAACTCACGAGCCAATGGCGGCCGCAGCGACAAAAAGAGCGAAAAACCACGGTATTTCAAAGCCTGCTCAGCGGAATATGTAGCGATCCTGCCGCCAAGACGAGGAGTTTTCTCAACGCACGTTGTCATTTCTCAACAACTACGAGGCCTGGGGTTACCGCACTGGCGCAGCCGTCGGACGCATGCCACCGATCGGGCGAAGCTGAACCGCATCTGCGGGAATGGTAACCCGTTCAAGGATTTGTAATTCTATCCACAGCAACACCAGGGCAAGGGGCATCATGATGACGTACCCGGCGTAGTCGTGGCAAATCTTTTCGACCGCATAATTCCCCTGGCCGACCCACTTGGTGAGTATGGCGGTAACGGTAATGCGGGCAATGTTGACGATCAGGGCAATCGGGATCGCACTGAGCAGGATGACGAGCTTGTCCCACCAGGGGCGGTCGATGATGAAGACCATCGCCACGGCCAAGGCGCCGAAGATCGTGGCCATGCGGAGACCGGCGCAAGCCTCGGCGACGTTCATCGGTTGGTCCATTCCAGGGATCGTGATCAGGTTGCCGGTGCGGAACGCGGCGATGCCCAGCGTTTGCAATACGAACGTGCTGGCGATCGTGGCCATGCGCTGCAACCGATTGAGCACATGCACTTCCAGGGCCGTCGGCAGCGGAAACATGAACATCAGAAACACCAGAGCGGGCCAGGCCCAGCGAACGGTGTGAAAGCCCCCGACAAGCATGAAAGCGCCGAACAGCGCAACGATAAACGACAACCGATCAACCGGCATGATCGTGTACTCGGCCGCGAACAAACGAACGCCAAGACCAAGCCCCAGAACCAATAAACCAAGCCAGCGCTCGCGTGCGGGAACGCTTGCCTGGAACGGCTTCCAGCGCATCCACAACAAGCCGGCCGCGAAAAGCGGAACAATCCAGCCGTGCGAGTACAGGTCGTCCGACCAGGCGGCGCTCGTCAAAGTGAGCATGTCCCAATAGGCGGCAACGAGCAAAGCCACCAGCCCGCCCAGCATGATCAGCGGCGTTCGTTGCGATGGGTCGAAAATTCCGACGTCGGCCGCTAGCGGCGCCGGGCCACGAGGCGGTTGTCCCATCGGCCGAGGACCAGCACCGACCGGGCGCACAGCCGCAGCCACGCGCTGCGGATTAGACGAATTCGGGCCTTTCGAAGGCGGAAGAACCTGGCTCATCGACGGGGAAACCTCAAAGGGGCGTATTTCGAATTTGATTTCATGATCGGCGATGCCTCCGATCGGAGCGGCGTCTCGATTCGTCTGTCGCGGGAAATCCGGAAACTGGGTAGTGGGCTCTCAATGTTTGATTTCGGCAGCAGCCTGCCAGCTCGAAATCGACGACGGACGAGGTAATCGGCCGAGATCCAATTAGGAACACCCGACCTTTAGTGATCTCGTGGGGCCGCGATTCAATCCCAAGAGTCGCGGCTCGAGATCCAGTTCATGCTCTGCTTCAACCAGCGGCAAGAAATAGGGCATCTACAATCGAGGATAAGCGGCTTCCCAAAAACTGTCAATGAACTGTGCCGAAACGCAACTCGTGATCTCACATGTGGTTGGGGCGTAAACTCTGCCGTAACGAACCATCCCTCCCAAGCGGAATAAACCCTCGTCGAAAGGATGGCCGCGACCCGATGAAACGGACTGCGCGAATGATAGTAAACAAATGGATATCGCGGATGGAAGCCGGCATGCGCCAATACGCAACTCGTGGCCAGGGAGTTCGCGTTAAAAATGAAAAGGGCGTTCGTGCCGCGAGGAGCCCGTTGGTGGCTCGCAATGAGGATGTCTGGGAATTCCGGTTGACATGCTTGCCGCTTGCTAGCTGGGGCTAAGGCAAACCGTTGATTTGGATTCCCAAGAGCGTCAACGTGTTGCCATAGTGGCCGGTCCAAACGTAGTAATCGGCTTGCTCCACCGTGCCGTTGTCGTCGCCGTCAGCCGCGAGATTCGTCGTGGACCCGAGCGTGGCCAGCCAGGTGACATAATCGGCGGTGTCGACCGAATTGTTGCCGTTGTAGTCGCCAAGCAACTCGAAAACCCTGTCGGCGGGCAGGTCAGCCCTCCAGGTCACCTTGCTGGCGCCATTGACGGCCCGAATGGTCAAGGAGTCGCCGATGTCGAGGTCCCCAAACTCGATCGAGGTATCGGTCGAGCTCCCTAGTGGCTTATACGTCTCCCTGTCGCGCGTCAGCAGAAAGTGCCAGGCCGGCAGCCAGATTTCTTGAGCGCCGGTCGTTGTATTGGCCAAATCGATCGCATCTCGAATCGACATTACGCTAACGTCATCGCTATGGTCATAGGTATCGCCAATACCGGTGACGACGTAGTCGACAGCTCCGATGTAATCGCCCGTGCCACTGGCCACGAATGTTGAGTCCGTGCTCTCGACGCGATTGCCGCCCAGCGTGGTAATGCCACGACAATTAGAGTGAATATCATAAGGTGGCCCATTCGCAGCGCTATTGTTGGCGACGATCGATTTGGCCATTGTCACGGTTGCCGGTGGCGAGGCGGGAGGATTGTTACCAAGGAAAATGCCGCCGCCCCAACCGCTGGATATATTTCCGGCAATCACGCTGTCGGTGATGGTTCCGCCGCCAGTCGGCGCGAAAACTATACCACCTCCAACCGGTCCAGTGCCCGCAACCTCATTGCCCACCACTGCGCTTCGTTTAAGGTTTAGCGTGCCCCCGTCGTTGACTCGTATCGCGCCACCGGCGTTTCCCACCACCTTTCCGCCGGTGAGCGTCACACTCGCGACCGTCAAGGTCGCGCCGGAAGCCACATCGAAAATACGGTCCGGGGTGGTCGAGCGCATCGGGGTTGCATCGATAATTGTTTCACCCGGCCCGGTGCCGACGACCGTCAAGGTTTTGTTGACATCCAGATCGCCGAGCGTGTCGCCGGAGCCTTGGATGTTCAGTTGGTACCTGCCGCGAGGAACATAGACTCCTCGGGCCGTGCCGACGGAGAAGCCATCGGCGTCGATAATCGCGGCGCGGAGGGCAGTTTGGCGACCGGGCACCACCGCGTCGATATCGACGAGGCCATCGGCGACCGGTCCGGCGTTCGTCGAGTCCTGGTTGGTGCTGACGACGTACTGAACGCCGTAGTAGGGGACGCCGGCGGGCAAGGTAAAGGAGTTGTACGTATCGAAACCGCCATTCGAAGCCAGCACGATCTGCGACACGCTGGCGAGTGGAACTTTTTCGGTCGTATTGTTCACCTGCACGACGATTTCAGAGCCAACCACGTCGATGTCGAAGGTGTCGTTTTGACCATAGCCTTGAGCAGTGACGCCGCCCTGAATCAAGAGCGTGCCAGTGAGCGAATCAAGCGTGACGTGGGCGCTGTTGAGAGTGCTGGGAAGTACAATTTGGTATCCGTACGCGTCGGCAAGAAATTGCGCGTCGAGGTCGCTGATCCACTGTCGCGTGGTTTCAACGGGTGGCGTTAGGTTTGGCTGCCCCGCAGGAATCGTTCGGCCGGCATTCATCAAGTCGTACGGATGTGCCGTGGCGCTCGGAGTGTTGCCGTTGATCGATCCTTCGTAGAAATGTGCGCCGCCGTTTTCGGTGAAGGTGACGGTCGCGCCGCTGGAAAGCGTATATTTCCATAGCTCGTTGACCGCGTATACTTCGTCACCGGAGTTGGGCAGTCCGTCTGGATTTGCGACCAGACGGAGACTATTCACCTGGTCAAAGCCGACATAGCTCATTTGTCCCAGCAGTGGATCGACATTATTAGCTGGAAAGGGATTTTGAATAGGGTTTAGAGACGCATTAAAGAATGGGAAATTTCCCGAATCCAATTGGAGGCCATTGATGAAAATGCCAAGCGCATGGCCAATTTCGTGGGTAATCGTGCGATAGAAATCGTTGATGTGCTGCTGACCTACCGTTGTGGCGTCTATGAAGCTGGCTTGAAATGCGCTTCCGGTTCCTGCGGAACCAGAATTCACGATAGCTGTGAACTCGGCGTCATCGAGTGGCGTTTGATCGAAGAACCAGCCGAGTCCACCACCATTATCATCGAGGGTGATAGAGGTGGCAGAAGGGATGCCGTTTGTCAGCGTAGGTGGAGCAGTAGTGCCGCGTTCTCCACCGCCTAAATCAGCTGCAAACACGTTTAGTTGATATTCACCGGTAAGTGGATCACCATCATTGTCGAAGTTTTGGTCTAGGATAACTGCATTCCAATCATCAATTGCACGCTTGACGATTGCGCGAGCAAGATCGACGCTGGACTGATATTGAGCTGCAAACCCATTATTTGAATCAAAACTACCATTTTGATCTACTTCGTTCTTCCAGACGATTGCCAGCAATAACTTCTTTTCTAACTGCTCGAAACGTAGTCGAGTCGCCGCTGAGTTCTTGTTTTTCCTGCTTGATCGTTTCTTCCAAAAAAACATGTACCTAACTTTCCTTGCTGTTAAAACTTATTCCCAACCGACTACGCCTTGTTCTAACCATTACAAAAGTTGCAACGAAAAACAACGTGAGACTACAAGTAGAGGGCTCCGGCACAATCGTGAAGTCACCAATAGTGGCCTGAAATCCTACCTCCCCTCCATGTTCATTTCGAAATGACACTGCGAGCTGTCTCTGGAAAACAAACTGATTCCACGTTGCAGAATCTCCTGGTATGTTCGCCGGCACGAAGCTGCCGGGAAGATCAGGAGACGTGAGACTGGGGCGCCATAGAGAACCTATGAATCTTGAAGCTGGGGCAATGTTGTGTCCTGAATCGCTGTCAACGACGGAGAGGCCATCACCAGTAAGCGATAGGATGTCAAATAGGTTCGTTGTAACGCCACCCGAGTCGCTCACAGTCCCCGTATTGATAGAGTTGGCGACGGAAATAATATAACTGGTGGTTGTTATATTTACGCCATTAACATTCAATGTGAACCCATAAGGCTGTGTCGCCTCCAAGAATATGCCGCCGTTCCCGTCATTGGGCACGAATGCGAATTTTCCAGAAATAACGTCGCCTTCGGCGAACTCAAAACCGGTATCAAACGGCAGGCCTGAAACCCTGTTGATCTTTGCATCAAAATGCAACGTTACCAGCGCAGCGTGAAGCGATGTGTTCAATATAAGGCAGCCGGTAATGCCCAAGCATAGTGCGAGCCACCACGGAAAGGACTGACAATTTCCAACTCGACTAGTTTCTCGACATCGCTTCATCGCTCTTCTCCACTACTTATCTAGTAGACAATGTGCCTCCCAGTAAAACACCACAACCAATGTACCCAGCTATAGTTCTGCTCTATACCCCCACCTATGGTTTGCACAAAGCATTTATAAGAAAGCGAAGATTCCCGCAAGAAGCTAGGCGATCCACAAAGCCTGGGGGTTACTCGGTTCGGGGCAAGCTTAAACTCCTGAATTGATCATTAATTACGATCGCGCCGGAAACTAAACGGTATTTCACAAATCACGGCGAGCAGCGCGACTAGCGTCATAGCAATCGCCGATGGTTCTGGAATAGTTGTAAACTGGGCAACTGTTGCGGAGAAACCAGTGGCTCCACCAAACTCGTTGCGAAAGATAACTTGGAAAGTTCGCCACGAATCAAATGCGTTCCAAGTTTCTATTTGTCCAGGAATATTAGCGGGGGCAAGAACGGTTGGCTCATCAAGAAAAGAAGACGCTGCAGCCCAGAGGTCCATGCTGAAGTTCGATTGGAGTGGATCAATGCTGACGCCAGTCCCATCAACAGGGAAAAGCCCAGCACCTCGTAATTCAAGCTGGTCGATGAATGGCTCAAAACCTGAATCGATTACGAAGGCATTGTCATTAGCGGTGATCTGATAGCTCGGACAGGATAATTCGACGGTCCCTATTAACAGCGAAAAAGAGTGCGGCTGAATCGCGGTGATTGTGGAGCCACCGCCTGGATTGGGATCAAATGTGAACTTCCCAGACACGGTGTCTCCCTGCGCGAATGTCAATCCAGAACTAAACGGCACGCCATTAAATATTGTGTTAATTGTCGCATCGAACTGCAGCGTCACGGAGGCCGCTTGCAAAGCTGTGGACGGCATCAAAAACAAACTGATCAGAAATACGGACGATCTCAAAAGCTGACCTCGCGCCGTTCTCAAACATGTTGCAAAACAGCCATCCGCAACTCGACATCGCTTCATCGCTTTTCTCCACTTACATCCAGCCCGATGGTGCATCTGTGTCCGTTCCGCGGACCGCAGGAGTCCAGGCGAACCGAGCCGCCGGTAACGC
>CAZGMU010000037.1:13577-19026 GCA_964526975.1 uncultured Planctomycetaceae bacterium | reverse complement strand
GTCGTCGAGCATCGCGCGTCGTTGAGTTCGATCGGTGCCGGGCGGATCGTTCAGGTAAAGCACGGGGCTCGCGCCGGCGCGGAGGCCGACGCCTTGGTGGGACGACGGCAGGAAGCCGCTGCCCCAGAGGCGCGAGAAGATCGGCTGGCCCGGGTTCTTGCCAGTGCCCTGCGAGATCATCGAGATGAAGGTCGGCAAGTTGTCGTTCATGCTGCCCAGGCCGTAGCTGACCCACGCGCCCATGCTGGCGTAGCCGGGCTGCTGGTTGCCGGTGTTGATGAAGGTGATGGCCGGGTCGTGGTTGATCGCCTCGGTGTGCATCGATTTGATGATGCAGATGTCGTCGGCGATGCGTTGCATGTGCGGGAGGAGATCGCTCATCCAGGTGCCGTGTTGGCCACAGGGGCGGCCGGACCACATGGGGGCGACGACGGGGAACGACGCCTGGCCGCTGGTCATGCCGGTGATGCGCTGCGTGCCTTTGACGGAAGGCGGCAGGTCTTTGCCGTGGTTTTGTTGGAGCGTGGGTTTGTTGTCGAACAGGTCGACGTGGGAGAAGCCTTCGCTTTGGAAGAGGCAGAGGACGCGTTTGGCTTTGGGGGTGAAGTGGGGGAGACTGAGAGCCGGGCCGTCTGCGGCCCCGGTTAGAGGTGAGGTAGTGTTTAAGTTCGGGGGCGAGGACGCCCCGGCTCGCTGGGCGAGGAGGGCGCTGAGCGCGGTGCTGCCGATCGCGGCGCCGGCGGTGGCGCCGAGGAAGGTGCGGCGGGTGGCGAGGTTTTTGTAGTCGTTAAGAGGATTCATGGTAACGATTCAAATTACTTCCACTGGGTAGGTGGTCATCCAGATATCGAGTTGCTGAAAGCGCGTCTTCAGCCGTTCTTTGAGCTCGACGAAGAACTGTCGATTCTCGGCCGTGTCGTGTACATCGCAAAAGACGCGTATCAGCTCGTCGCGATAAAGTTCGCCTTGAGACTGCCAGCGGCCTTCGATGCGTTGTGTCTCTGACGAGACAGCGCCAAACTGGTCCTCCAGTTCCAGGAGAGTGTCGGCGAACAATTCCGCCGGAATCGCATCGCCGTTATTGAACCTGGTCGGCAGCAACAGCTCGTAGCGCCGGAATAGCTTCTGCATAGGTGGCCGGCCCCTCGGCGGTGAATGGAATGCCTTCTACAGCGAGTGCGGCAAGGGCAGGCTCGACCACCAGCATCTCGCCGGTCGCATAACTGGTGAACGAAAAACGTCCGGCTAGGTAACCCAGAGCACGGCGTTTCGCGTCCTGATTCAGGAATCGAATACGAATGAGCTGCATAACCTAATAATAGCCTATCGCAATGCGCGCGGCAACGCGAGCACGATGCGCGGGGCGGCACTGGCGGAGCCAGTGGCACCCGCGGCTAGTGCAAGCTGGTGCGGGCCGAGTAGTGCGTTGAGCGCGGTGCTGCCGAGGGCAGCGCCTGCGGTGGCGCCGAGGAAGGTGCGGCGGGTGGCGAGGTTTTTGTGGTCGTGGAGAGGGTTCATTGGAAGTTACTTAATACCGAGTATTCGGCGAGGTCACTTGCTCAGTCCTTTTTATCCAACAGTTTGGTAATCTGTTCGGCCATGTTATCGCGATCGAGGTTTCTCGATACGATCCGGCCCTGCTTGTCGAGCAGGTAAAAAGTTGGCCAGGACATGATGTTGTAGTCGCGATTAATTGCTCCGTTTTCTCCGTCGAACCAGGTTGGCCAAGTGATGCCTTGTTTTTGGGCCGTTTCACGAGACATTTCGATTTCAGGATCGCTGCTGATAGCAAGGAGGGCGAAGGGCTTGTCTTTGAATTGTTCGACAAGTTTTTGTTCTTCTGGAATCATCGCCATGCAGGGGCCGCAGCCAGTGAACCAGAACGATAGGAGAACAATGCGACCGCGGTAATCGCTCAGTTGAAGTGGGTGGCCATTCAGATCCTGGCCAATAATCGGCGGCGCTTCAGCGCCGATCGAGAGGTGCTGAAGAGCGTGAAGGCTCTTTTCCGCTTTCTCGCGGAGAAGTTTGACGTCGCGGAAGTACGGCATGGAGATCGTGCAGGGCACGTCACCGTATTTGTCGAGCACCGCATGAAAAAGTTGCTCGCTTTCAGTTCTGTATTTCGCGGCGTTTTGGGGTTCGTAGACACTGTGCCATTCCGGCGCGATACGATCGCGATAGTATTTTTCGAATTCGTCTGCCGGCGGCGGTGTGGGAGAGGCCGCCCGGTTCTCGATGATGCTATGACGGCGCGCTAGCAATTCGCCAAGGGCAACGGTGGCGAAGGCGGCATTTTCGCGCGATAGGTTCGGCTGCTTGAGGAGGTCTCGCAAGAATTCTTCTTCAGCCGGTCCACATGTTTGAGCAGTCTTCAAGCAGAGTTTCGGAACGTTGGGCCCTTGCGAATAATTGACGGCGATGATTCGCCACGCTTTCTGCTGGGCAGTGAAAGAGACTTTATCGTAAGGAGAGCAGTCGAGAAGCCATTCGCAGGCGCGATAGGAGGCATCGTCAGCGGGACTGGCGTCGGCAAGGGCGAGGAAACGTGGAATGTATTCCCAGATGGGAATCGCTTTGTGGGCGGCGATCCGTTCGGCAGCAGGGGAGGACGCGGTAAGTTTGTGTTTTTTGAAGAAAGATTCCCTTGCTGCGTTGTAGTCAGCTTCGAGCTTATTGAAGTCGTCGAGGCGATCAGCGTGGGCGAAATTTGGCAGCAAGGCTCCGAGTACGAGCAACGTAAATGGCAAGTTGCGAGCGCGGGCGGTGTTCGCGAGAAACATACGTTGACCGGTCGGGCGGTGGAAGTCGTGAAGTGGGTTCATGCTTTCAAATTACATGTTAGTTATTGGCAAAGCATTTTCCTACGGCCGAGTTGCGGGGCGAAGCAGGTGGATGACTGCGTCTAAGATGCGATTGGTAGCGGCGCTGTTTAATGTGGCGACAGTATGAGTGATCAGTGAACTGCTTGCGGTAAAGAGTTTGCCTGGGCGTGCGTAGCTTGTAGCCAGGAGTTTACCGGATGCGAATTCCGAGGCTGCCAACTCCAATGCGTGTGGGTCGCCGTAGGGATTCGTGGTGATTTGATACAACACCCAATCACCGCGACCGACACTGGCGAGCGCGATCGCAGGTCGAACCTTTGAGGACGATAGATCGGAAAACGGAAATGGAACTAGCACTACTTCTCCGACTGCAGATACGCCCATGCCGCATCCTCCTCGGGTCGGTTCCAATCCGATAATGCGGCTTCGCTTAAGCGAGCCGTTTCATCGGGAAGTGTTGTGGGGTGCTCATCTAAAATCATGATGAGTGCCCGTCGTGGCTCGGTAAGTGGGATTGCTTCCAGCAGCCTCACGGTGCCGTCTGTGGAAACTATTCCTTCAACAGTTTGGATCATTGCATCTCCTCGATAACAGCCCAGCGGGCCAATTATACGGCGTTCGCAAGTATGCGGTCAGGTGGTTTCTTAGTTGCGGGTGACGGTCTCGCTTAGGTTGAGCAGCAGCGCAGCAACCTGCGACCATGCGGCGTGTTCAGGTACTGAAATCGTTTCATTACGGGGCGATTCGCCGTTAGCCAAATACGTTTTGGCGGCAGCGGGATCGGCGGCGTAACGAGTGCGTTCGCGCTGGAGGGCTTTGGTTAGTACCGTGAGTTCGACGCCGGTTGGTTGACGCGAGACGCACTCTTCGAAAGCCCAGCGGAGGCGAGCGGTGTCGTCGGTGTTTTGACTAATGATCCGCTCGGCGAAGGCGCGGGAGGCTTCGACGAACTGCACATCGTTGAGCAGCACCAGCGCTTGCAGCGGCGTGGTGGTAGGGTTGCGGTAGACGGTGCAGATTTCGCGGTTGGGGGCGTCGAAGGCGACCATGTTGGGCGCCGGGACGGTGCGTTTCCAATAAGTGTAGAGCGAGCGGCGGTAGAGTTTTTCGCCGTGGTCCTGCTCGAAAGACTGAGCGGTTGCGGGGCTGCTGCCGTAGTGGCTGATTTCGCGCCAGAGGTTGCCGGGGGTGTAGGGGTTTACGCTCGGGCCGCCGAGGCGGTCGACGTAGAGGCCGCTGATCTTTAGTGCGCTATCACGGATGAATTCGGCCGGCAGGCGGAAGCGCGGGCCGCGGGCGAGGAGACGGTTTTGCGGGTCGCGGGTGAGGAGCGAGGAGCTGGGAGCAGGGAGCGGGGAGGAAGTAGCGGTGGTGGTTGTTGCACTGCTGGGCGAGCCAGCAGTGGCACTCGAATCAGAGGCACTGGCGGAGCCAGTGGCACCCGGAGGGGATGCAAGCTGGTGCGGGGCGGTGTCGCTGGATTGGCGATAGGTTGCGCTCATTACGATTTGTTTGATCAAACGCTTCACATCCCAGCCGTGCTCCATGAAATCGACGGCGAGCCAATCGAGCAGCTCGGGATGGCTGGGGTATTGGCCTTGCGCGCCGAAGTCGGCGGGGGTGGCGACGAGGCCGGTGCCGAAGAGGATTTGCCAGAGGCGGTTCACTTCGACGCGGGCGGTGAGCGGGTGGTCTTTCATGACGAGCCAGTTGGCGAGGTCGAGGCGGGTGGACGCTAAGCCGCTAGCGGCGGAAGGGGGGAGTGATGGGAGGATGGCGGGGGTGCCGGGGGTGACTTTTTCTTTGGGTTGGGAGTAATCGCCACGGTTGAGGATGTGGGTTTCACGCGGCGTGGGCGAGACGTCCATCACCATTGTGGGGAACTTCTGGGTGAGGACATTGAGGCGTTCTTCGAGGTTGGCGAGGGCGATGCGATCGCGCTTTGTCGCGTCGGAATGATCAGAGAAGTATTGTCGAAGTTCAGCAAGGTCACTGGGTGGCACGCCCTGAGGCTCGGCGAAAGGCGTGGACGGTTGTGGAGTTGAAGCCACGCCCTTCGAAGACTCAGGGCGTGCCACCCAGTGCGTGATGATCTCGATGATCTCTTCGGGGAGATCGCTGCCGTCGTCGGCGCCGGTCATGGCGAGGAACTCGAAGCGGGCGGCGACGGTGCTGTCGACGTGGCCGAAGTTGAGTTGGATCGTCATGTAGGGCGTGGTTGCGGTGTCGACTGGGTTGTCGAACGTGACGGTGAGGTGGGTGGGTGGGAGTTGCCCGCCCGCTGAAGCGGGCTCGCCGTTGGGGGTGTCGTCGTCGGGGGACCAGCCGTCGTCGCCGCGGGTGTCGAGGACGCCTTCGGGGCGCCAGCCGGGGAGCCAGGAGTCGGCGGTGACTTGCGCGAGGCCGAGGAGGTGGTTGAGGTTGATGTTGTCGCCGGGGACAGGATCGGCACTCGCGCTGAACGCCGTGAGAATGAACGTACCACGGCCAGGCACCGGAGGCTTGCGAGCTTCATGGCCTGGTCGCTTAAGCGACCAGGCCGGGGGTTGGGTTGCGGGGGCGTTGCCGTAGCCGCGGCCGCCGCCGGGGGCGGCGGGGTCGGGATGGAAGACGGCGCGGATTCC
>CAZGMU010000037.1:0-13567 GCA_964526975.1 uncultured Planctomycetaceae bacterium | reverse complement strand
GGTCTAGTTTGGGGAGACGCATCGAGACATCGTAGGCGACGAGCGCGGCCGGCGATGTAATGTGGACAAAACGCGGCGGATCAATATCGAAGCCGGCGCCGGTGTTGGGAGTGCTGACTTTGAGAAGTTCGACCGGGTGGAGTTGGAGGTTTTTGCCGCGGGCGCTAAGCCGCGAGCGTTGTTCTTGGACCCATTGGTCAATGTCGGTGTCGTTGGGGTTGGCCAGTTTTTCCTTGAGCGCGGCGATCTGCTTTTGGAGCGCCGGCTCTTCGCCGGTTTGAAGCACGGTTTTCGCTTCGATCGAGGGGCGTGAATTGATTCCGCGGTCGCCATCGAGACCGACGTCGCTGAGCGTGTTGAAGTAGGCGTAAAGCTGGTAGTAATCTTTTTGCGTGATGGGATCGAACTTGTGGTCGTGGCATTGAGCGCAGCCGAGCGTCAGGCCGAGGACGGCTTCGCCGAAGGTTTTTACACGGTCGACGTTGTAGTTCGTGAGATTTTCTTCGGGGATCGTGCCGCCCTCGTGCGTGTTCATGTTGTTGCGCTGAAAACCAGTGGCGATGAGCTGGGCTTCGGTGTGGTTTGGCACGAGGTCGCCGGCAAGCTGGTCGCGGAGGAACTGGTCGTAGGGCAGGTTCGTGTTGAAGGCGTTGATGACCCAATCGCGCCAGAGCCACATATGCCGGCCACCGTCGATCGAGTAGCCGTTGGTGTCGGCGTAGCGAGCGGCGTCGAGCCAAACGAGGGCCATGCGCTCGCCGAAGTGGGGGCTGGCGAGGAGACGGTCGACGAGTTTTTCGTAGGCGTCTGGGGATTGGTCGTTGGCGAAGGCTTCGACTTCGGCGGCGGAAGGGGGGAGACCGGTGAGGTCGAAGGAGAGGCGGCGAATTAACGTGTGGCGATCGGCTTCGGGGGAGTGAGGAAGCTTTTCGGAATCGAGACGAGCAAGGACGAAGTGGTCGATTTCGTTGTGCGGCCACTTCACGTCGGAGACTTTGGGAAGTTCCGCCTTCACGGGTGGGATGAACGACCAATGTTTCGCGTACGGCGCGCCCTGCTCGATCCAGCGCTTGAGCGTTTCCTTTTGCTCGGGCTTGAGCGCGCGATGCGAATCGGGCGGCGGCATCATTTCGGATTCATCGGTCGACGTGATGCGACGCCACACCTCGCTTTGCTCGGGATGATGCGGAACAATCGCTTGGCCGCTGTCGTGCTCGGCGTACGCGGAATCGGCTTGGTCGAGTCGCAAATCGGCCTGCCGGGCTTTTTCATCGAAGCCGTGGCATTGGAAGCAGTTTTCCGAGAGAATCGGGCGGATGTCGCGGTTGAAATCGAGCGGCTTGTCGGCGGCGCATGCGAGCCTGGGCGCGGTCGCGAGAACCAATATCAATAGGAGGGAAATGCGTCGCATAAGGTGGGGCCGCCTATTAGATAACGTCACGAGCGACGTATTTTTATCATAATCGAGGCGAGTGGAGGCGTCTTGCTCTGTGGGGTATGAATACCTCTCACGGAGCGAGAGGAATACATTGCCGAATTGACGTTTGGCACTGCTAGGTATTATAGTGCCGAATCTACACCCATCCGGAGGAAATAAACGTAAGATGGCTACCAACGCTGCGATGCTTCGGGACGAAAGGTTTGGGGAGACGCAGCGGCGGGATGCCTGGTGGGTGCAGCCGCTGATGATGGCTGCGGCGTTTATCGCGTTCATTATCTACGCGACTTTTCGCGGGCTGATCAATCGCGACTTCCAGTTGGGGCATGGCACCGCGGTCTTTCCGGAGAGCGCGTACTTCTTGTCACCGTTTTATTCGCCGCTGCTGGCGATGCCGAGCTGGATGCCCAAGTGGGTGGCGCCGGCGATCTTCGTGATGTGGATGCCGGCAGGATTTCGGCTCACGTGCTATTACGGCCGCAAGGCGTACTATCGATCGCTGTTCGGCGATCCGCCGGCATGCGCGGTGGCGGAGTTTTGCAAGCCACATTACAAGGGCGAGCGCGGGTTCTGGGCTTTCCAGAATTTGCATCGCTACTTCTTGTATCTGGCCATATTGCTCGTGTGCATGCACATCTACCACGTGATCGAAGCCTGCCGCTGGCCGGCTGTAGGTGGTGGAATGACGTTTGGGATGAGCGTGGGCACGTTGGTGCTGGCCGTCGATCTGGCGTTTCTATCACTGTATGTGTTTTCGTGCCATTCGTTGCGACACTTGGTCGGCGGCGGGCGCGATTGCTTTTCCGGTCCGAGCGGCGAATCGCATTACAAAGCGTGGAGCATCGTGACGAAGCTCAACCTGTATCATGGGCTGTTCTTCTGGCTCAGTTTGTTCACGGTCGGTTTTGCAGACTTTTATATCTGGATGGTGTCGTCGGGGCGGATTCAGGATTTGAGGATTTTTTAGCCACAAAAAACACAAAAAATCACAAAAAGAAAAGCATTCGAATTTGTGTTAGCGGATGGGTGTATTGATTTCTCTTTTTGTGTCTTTTCGTGTTTTTCGTGGCCATTGATTGGATTGAATTCAGGTAATGGATAAGTATCAAACATCCGAATACGACGACGTCGTGGTTGGCGCTGGCGGCGCTGGTTTGCGGGCGGCGATCGAGGCTTCGGCGCAGGGTGCGAAGACGGCGCTGGTTTGTAAGTCGCTGCTGGGCAAGGCCCATACGGTAATGGCCGAGGGTGGCGTCGCGGCGGCGCTGGCCAATGTCGAGAGCCGCGACAGTTGGCAAACGCACTTCCGCGATACGATGCGCGGCGGCAATTTTCTGAATCAATGGCGGATGGCCCAGCTTCATGCTCAGGAGGCGCCAGCGCGAGTTCGCGAGCTCGAAGAGTGGGGAGCGGTGTTCGACCGCACGAAGGATGGCCGGATTCTGCAGCGGAACTTCGGAGGGCATACCTATCCGCGTTTAGCGCACGTCGGCGACCGCACCGGCCTCGAGATGATTCGCACCCTGCAGGACAAGGGCATTCACTCGGGCATTGACGTTCACATGGAAGTCACGATCCGCGCGATCCTGAAAGACGATGGCCGCGTGTCAGGCTGTTTCGGCTACCAGCGCGAGAGTGGCCGATTTGTCGTTTACAAGACGAAGGCAATCGTCATGGCGACAGGCGGCATCGGACGCTGTTGGGAGATTACGTCGAACTCGTGGGAATACACGGCCGATGGGCACGCGATGGCGATGTGGGCCGGGGCCGACCTGATCGACATGGAGTTCATTCAGTTTCACCCGACCGGCATGGTTTGGCCGCCGAGCGTGCGCACGCTGATTACCGAGGGTGTGCGCGGCGAAGGCGGCGTGCTCTTGAACGGTAAGAGTGAGCGGTTTATGTTCCGATACATTCCGGACATGTTCAAAGGAGAATATGCCGAGAGCGAGGAAGAAACCCAACAATGGATCGCCTCGACGCTCGCCCACGAGCGCCCAACCGCTCGCCGTCCGCCTGAGCTGCTCAAGCGCGACGTTGTTGCCCGGGCGATTCGCCGCGAAATCCGCGAAGGTCGCGGCTCGCCGCACGGCGGCGTATTTTTGGATATCGCTTCGCGACGCAAAGCGGAGGACATCCGGAAGAAGCTGCCGAGCATGTACCACCAGTTCAAAGAACTGGCCGACGTGGATATCACGACCGCGCCGATGGAAGTCGGTCCGACGTGCCACTACGCGATGGGCGGCATCCGCGTGAATGCCGATACGCAGGAGTCAACGATTCCCGGCTTGTTTGCGGCCGGCGAAGCGAGTGGCGGCATGCACGGGGCCAACCGATTGGGCGGCAATTCGCTTTCCGACCTGCTGGTCTTCGGCAAACGTGCCGGCGAGTTTGCTGCGAAGAGAGCCAAGGAAACTTCGCAAGGACAGATCAATCAGGATGAAGTCGCGGCGGAAGCAGCCGACGCGCTCAAGTATTTCGGCGACGGCCAGGGCGAGAACCCCTACGCAATTCACGAGGAGCTGCGGTCGACGATGCAAAGCCTCGTCGGCATCGTGCGAACGGATGAGGATTTGAGGGCCGCGCTCAAGAAAATCGATGAACTGCGAGTTCGTTCGCTCAGGGCGAAAGTGGGGGGAAATATCCAGTACAACCCAGGCTGGCACCTCGCGATGGACCTGAAGAACATGCTCGATATCAGCGAGGGCGTGACGAAGGCCGCGCTGGAGCGGACCGAAAGTCGCGGCGGCCACACCCGCGAGGATTTCCCGGACAGCGATAAAGAATGGCAGAAGGTGAACTGCATCGTCCGACAGAACAAAGACGGAATCAACGTCGCGCGCGAAACTCGCTCGACGATGCCGGCGGAGTTGGATGAGATAATGAACAGCGGCGAGAAGAGGTAAGAACTAGTTTATATAGCCCGGCCGTTTCGGCCGGAATTTGACTCGCCAACCATAATTGGAAGATGACGTTGGTTCGACCGACCCAGGATGGGTCGGCTATAGAGGTGATGACCCATGGCTGAAGAAGCACTACTACGAATCTACCGCGGCGACAACGAGAAAGGCGAGATGGTGGACTACAAGGTTCCGCTCGCCCCGGGCATGGTCGTGCTCGACGCGGTCCACGCCGTGCAGGCCATGCACTCGCCCGACTTGGCTGTTCGCTGGAATTGCAAGGCGGGCAAGTGCGGCTCGTGCAGCGCCGAGGTAAACGGCAAGCCGCGCCTGATGTGCATGGATCGAATGGATAAGTACCCGGTTGGCGAGCCGATTGTCGTGCGGCCAATGAAGACGTTCCCGGTGGTGCGCGACCTGGCTTGCGACGTCTCGTGGAACTACACGGTCAACAAAAAGATCCCGCCGTTCAAGATGCGACAAACCGGGGAAGTGCCGATCTTCTCGCAAGAAGAAGCGGATCGCGCGCAGGAATTTCGCAAGTGCATCGAGTGCTTCTTGTGTCAAAATGTGTGCCACGTGTTGCGTGACCATCAGAAGCAACCCGAGTTCGGCGGCCCTCGGTTCTTCGTCCGCGTTGCGAGCCTCGAAATGCATCCGCTCGACATCGAGGATCGCATTCCGCTCGTGAAAGATGAGTTGGGTCTGGGCTACTGCAACATTACGAAGTGTTGCACGGAGGTCTGCCCCGAGCACATTCGTATTACCGATAACGCGATCATCCCGCTCAAGGAGCGCGTGGCGGATCGATTCTACGATCCGGTAAAGAAGCTGTTGCGGATTGTGTTTCCGAAGAAGGTGTAAAGTGGCAAGCGACAGTACGCCATTGCTAATCGCCAATGGCAGGCTATCCTTTAATAGTAGAGGATTTAATTCCCGCAATTAGAAATAATTCATTATGGAAGCGCCGCTTACTGCAAATTGAATTGACAGGCACGATTGATGAGCAGCATCAATTGCGCTTAGATGAGGCGCTGCAGATTTCCGGGCCGCAACGCGTGCGTGTTATCCTGCTGTATCCACTGGATGGCGAACGGGACGAGGCCGAATGGCTCCGCGCGGCAGCGGCCAATCCGGCTTTCGCTGATCCTGCAGAAGACGTTTACTCGCTTGCAGATGGAAAGCCGTTCGATGACGAAGCATAAAGTTGTGCTGGTCCCCTTTCCCTTCGACGATTTGTCCGGCACGAAAGTCAGGCCTGCAGTTTGTCTTACCAATCCGATTGGCCCGTATCGGCACGTTGTATTGGCGTTTATCACAAGTAGTGTGTCGTCGCTGGGATTGGCGACTGACCTTGTTTTGGATGCCAGCGATGCAGAGTTTTCTTCAACCGGCTTACGAGTATCTTCTACAGTGCAACTGCACCGCATGATGACAGCCGCATCATCGCTCATTCGTCGCGAGTTAGGGAAGTTTATCCCCAACGATGCAGAAAGCGGTCGATGATCGTTTACGACAGTTGTTTGGTTTGAATTAGCGTCGACCGAGAAAATCGGACACTTGGCAAATCGCTTCTATGATCTGCTGAAGAAGTTGCTGAGGGTTGTGTTTCTAAAGCAGTAGCGGCGCGTTAGCGAACCGCCGGTGGTTTTTCGAACAGCGAGGATAAGCCTCGCCGCTCGCTGGGGTGCGTGCTTTATTACGCATACTGCTGGCGTCGTGTGCTGCACCAAGCTGCGAGTCCGATAATGGCAAGCAGTATCGCACTTGGTTCGGGGATCGTGCTGTCCACGAGCCCGCTACTGCCGCTGCCGGCGGGGCGCACGTTGCCGAAGTTCTGCCGCCACAGATCGTAGTGGGCTTGTCTGACTGGCGTTCCCAAGCCGTTGTCGTTCAGCAAGGCAGTGGACGAGCCTTTGGCTTTTTGCCACGTGACGTAGTCGCCCATGTCAACTTTGCCGTCGTTATTGTAGTCGCCTGGAAGCGGCAACGAAGTCGGTGGTGGTGCATAAGGGATGACATTGAGTCGACCGGTGCCGGTGATTTGAGTGGTTTCATGCATCGCGCCGGAGCCAATTGCTCCCCAAGTGCCGACTGCCTGAGCGATACCGTTGAGGAAGAAAGCGTTGACGATATCTGGGGTGTTCGCGGAGTAGGTGAGATTGAGCGTGGTGCCCGGGTTGAGCCAAACGTCGGCCCAATCGGCCAGATACTGCTGTGCGAGGCTCAACGTACCTTCGAGCACGCTGGTGTGACCTGTATAGGTATTGGCTGCTGTGAGCGTCAGCTTGCCATTGCCCGATTTGGTGAGTCCGCGATGGGGTCCATCCTGGCCGATCGGCTGATTGATCGTGACGCCGTATCCTCCAGCGTTTGTCTGAACGCGAATCGTGCGAGCCTCGCCAATGAGTGTCCATCGATTCGAGCCATTCGTTCCCCAGATGACTGTGCCGGGAGTGGTGGAAAATGAATCGTCGAAGATAACATTGCCGTTGAGCGTCACAGAGTTCGTGGGATAAAGCGGAGTAGTTCCGACATTCGACAGCGTGATTGTGTTGTTGATTACTAGCGTGCCAGTGCCAAGCGCGGAGCTTGTACCAATGCCAAGCTTGCCTGCGTTGAGCGTAACGCCGGCGTCGTAGCTGGCCGTGGTGGGACTAAGGGTGAGTTTGCCCGTGCCATTCTTGATGATGCGCCCACCGCCAGTGCCGGTTATCGCGGCCGAGTATACTTCGTTCGCTGGGTTGTTGATTGTGAGCGTTTTGGAACCTAAATTGATTGTGCCCGACGTGCCGCTTATCGATTTGACCGTTTCATCAAAGCCATTCAGATCGAAGGTCGCGGAGCTGGCAAGTTGGACCACCGATGCATCGGGAATCACGCCCGAGGCGCCGAGTTTGAGCCGGCCGCCGAGGCTGATCGCGGTGAGCCCGGTATAGCTATTCGCCGTGTTCTTTAGAACCCAAGTGCCAGAGTCCAGCTTATTGAGACTCGTGGCCCCCGTTGCCGAGGCGTCGACGATGGCTTGTGATAACGTGTTGTCGCCCGTGCTGACGCCGCGGAGGACCAGAGTGTGAGCGCCGGTGCCGGAAAGAGCGATGGGCGCCGTGTTAGTGAAAATAAGAGCGGCGTTGCCCGTGCCGCTGGCGTCGATAAAACCACCGGTGGAGGTGAGCGTAAAGTTGCGATCGGTGCTCGCGGCGACGCCCGTGTAGCGGAGGGTGCCGCCATTGAGGACAAGATTGGTGGCGGCGCTCGACGAAGAGCCGATGCCGCTGGCCACACCGCCGTTGGCAAGGATTTTCACAGACGCCGTCATGCCGGTGTAGATCGCCGTGAAGCCATCGTAGGTATTGGCTGCGTTGAGCGACACCCACCCGATGCCCGAGCTGCTCGAGCTGAAATCGTCGGTCGTGGCTAGTTTGAGTCCACCACCTTGCGTGCCGGAGATGATGCCGTCGTAACCGGTAAGTCCATTGCCGGTGAACACGAGGTGCCCGCCATTGAGGCCGAGCGTGATGCCGCGCTTGGCATCGAGCGCCGTGCCGGTCGAGACATCGCCGTAGAGGCCGCCGCCGTCGAGGGTGAAGTAATCAGCCTGAGTTGTGGTAGGTACGACGCCGAGACGGTCTTGGTTGGCGAACGTAAGGCTGCCCCCTTTGACGATGTACTTGCCGGTGAACGTGGTCTGTGGAGTTTGCAAGCGTAGCCGGCCTGCGCCGATCTTGGTGATGGTGCCGCTGCCCGTGAGGGCGTTCTCCGTAGGCGCGCCGGCGGCCAATGCGATGGTCGTGTTGCTATTCATGATGTTAAACGTCCCGCCGTTCGGGCCGATGTACACGCCACGATTGGTCGAGAGCGAAAACGTCGACGTGCCGCTATATCGGAGCGTGCCGCCATCGAGAGTGAGGGCGGCGCCGTTGTCGGTCGCGGTGGGAACAGCACCGAGGTTGGCGTCACTGGCGAAATCGACAGTGCCTTCCAGGATTTTTAGAAACGCCTGGTCTCCCGAGCCGGTTTGCCGGAAGGTGTTGTTCCCGCGGAGCACGAGAACGCCCGGGCCTTTTTTGACGATGCCGCCCGTGCCGGTGATGACGCTCGAAGTTGTTTGTCCCCACCCCGCGCCAGAAGCGACATCGATCCTTGCGATGCCGGAACCAAAGTCGAGCGTGCCGCCGTTTTGAGTGATGATTCCTTCCTCAACGATCAGGTCATCGAGGGTTTGCGTGCCAATGACTGCAACCGTGTACGCGCCCGTTGCGTTTGTCCCCGCGCCGAAGACGGCCTTGGCGCCGGGCGTCCACACGCCCGGTAGCCCCACGCCAGTTGAATCGGTGTTCCAGACGTTTGTTCCAGCGTTCCAAATGCCGGTCGGCGTTGCGCCGCCGGCGCCCGCTCGGCTGATGACGTCGATGTCCCAATAGAGAGTTTGCGCCTGGGTAGCCGCGGTGCGCAGGATGAATAGCGACAACGTTAGGAATAGGAGGTGAGATCGCATGGGCGGAAAGCTCCAACTTTCGGAGGATCGCCTATGGCCGATGATCGCATACTTCTGCGACGCGACCGATCTCGCCTGTAAAAAACGCGTGGCGAGAGGCTGGGCTGGGCGTGGAGAGGCGAGTGGTAGCAGACGGCCGCCAAGGCGTGCAAGAGCGACTAAATCAAATAGTGCAGTGAGGTTGCTAATCCCGCGGTGGGGAGCGGATTTCGATTTGTCACGCTACAAATTGTGGGCGCTGCTGGCACTACTGGCCTGCTGTTAGAAACCTGATCCAGGTGTTATGAAGGTCTTAATGCCCTTTAGGGCGAGGAGACCTTGGATGAGTACGAAGCGAAGAAAGCGGCACAATTCGGAGCAGATCGTTCGGAAGCTTCGAGACGCGGATGCGATGCTGAATGCCGGGAAGGACTTGGCGAGTGTGTTGCAGGCGCTGGAGATCAGCTAGAGCAGCTACCTGCGGTGGAAGACCCAGTACGGCGGGATGAAGTCCGAAGAGGCGTTGCGGCTGAAGAAGCTGGAGGATGAGAACCGCCGGTTGAAGCAACTGGTGGCTGACCAGGCCTTGGATATTCAGATGCTGAAGTTCGTCGCGGAGGGAAACTTTTGAGCCCTTCGCGGAAGCGTGAGGCGGTCGTGAAGCTCAAGGAAGAGTTCCCGATATCCGAGCGAAGGGCGTGCAAGGTACTCGATTAGCCGCGTAGTTGTCAGCGTTACGCGGCGCACCTCGGGATGACGAACAGGCGCTAGTGAAGCGGATGTTGCAATTGGCCAGGCAGCGCCCGCGGTTCGGCTACCGCCGGATCGCGGCGCTATTGCGGCGTGAAGCCTGGCGGGCGAGCAACACACGAATTTACCGGCTGTGGCGTCGGGAAGGACTGAAAGTGCCGCGGAAGAAGCGGAAACGCAGGCGACTAGAGAAGGGCGAGAACGGTTGCCACAGCCGCCATTACCTACCATATCCCCGTAGCCGGCAAAACATTCCCCACATAATTTCAAAATTGAGCGAAAAACTTCAAAAGCCGCAAATTCGCTTTCCGGGTTCGCTCATCGCGTTTCTGCGCTTCACACGGATCACCAGGCGACTCGCTTAAGTGCCTGCACCGAACAGGGCGACTGGCATCGGCAACTTGAGTCGCTGCTGTAAGAGTGACCCGTCGCGATAACTAGGTCTTGATTGCGGCCTAACAGAAAAACTACTCGAACTATTTCTTTACTGTCCAAAGCCGGATAGCGGCACGTAAATGATTTTGGTATTTAGGCATCACAGGTCTCTCGCCGCAAGGCATAGCACGAATTCGGGCCGCAGTTCCGCGCGCCTCAAGTTTCAGAAGGTGTTTGTTGACAGCTAGCGCGCTTTGAGTAGGTGTTGGGCGGGATAGGATGAAGGAGGTTCTTTTCATCCCCGAAGGCTCCGATGATGGCGACGTTTGCTCGAGCGGCGTACGACAGCGATTTGACGGATGGCGAATGGGAGTTGGCGAGACCGTTGATTTCGCGTCATCCGCCGCAGGGCAACGATCCGCGAATTTCCAAGCGTGAGATTCTCGACGCGATTTTCTACGTGAACAAGCATGGCTGCGCGTGGCGAGGACCGCCGCGCGATTTTCCCTGCTGGCAAACGGTGTACGGTTACTTTCGACACTGGAGGAAAGCAGGCGTGTGGGAGCAGATGAACGCCGCCCTCCGTGACACGGTTCGGGGCGCCGAGGGGAAGGCGGCCGAACCGACGGCGTCGCTCAACAGGAAGCTGGCGAGATCGCCGTCGTCCGGCGGGTCGTGTTCCAAGCGATGCAGATTGTCAACGAGGCGAGCGAGTGCGGCCTCGGCCGCTTGCTCGTTCCGAGTGCTCAGCGCTCGAGTGTACTTGACGCCGGCGTAGCGAAAGACGATGCGATAGGCACGACCACGTTTCTCTAGCGATACCATGCTGCGATTCTCCTCGCGGGCTGCGAGAAGACCATCGACGCATCGCAATGCAATCGCAATCGTGTCCCCAATTTGTCCCCGGTGGCCGAAACGGCCACTGGGGACGGCTCAGAATCGCTTGTCGTAAGTCATTGGGACATCGTAAGTACCGGAGAGAGGACTTGAACCTCCACGCCCTTGCGGGCACTGGATTTTGAGTCCAGCGCGTCTGCCAATTCCGCCACTCCGGCGTTCCTATAAGGGTACCGAGAAGAACGACGCCGGCAAAGGGGGGTTTCGCAGCCTAGCAGATTGCGAGGCTTCACCCGAACGACAGCCGACTAGCCGCCGCAGAGACTTGTAATTAACGCAGCTAGAGCCATTGTGCCTGACGCATTGGTTGTCGGTAACAACCCCCACAGTCTCACACGGTCGGACGTGCTGTGCGTCCGCGATTGTAGGAGGTTTTCTTTTCTAACATTGATAAGGAACATGAGAGACGAATACATATCTGAACCGGACAAGCGAATCACCTAGTACGCAAAAGCAGACCGCCGCCAATGAACGAAAATCCGTCACGTCGATACAACGGATTTTAGATTACGTGGAACGGACTACCGACGATGAACGTCAGCTACTTTTATTGGAAGCCTGTGGCGGACCCCGATGAACAAGAATTCTAGGGATACAACACCGCGCACAAGAATGCGGCGCGCCGCTCCCCATCTCGCAGTTTGCGCCTTGTCGTTTGCCTTATTCGAGTTGTTGTCGGCCATCGTACCGTTATAATCCAATGGCTGGCAGGCTAACGGTGCAGTAACTACATGCGGAAAACGACGAATGTTGACACCCGATCAAGCCTTTCGTCTGTTCGTATATGCTGACTGGGCGATGATGCTTCTTGGCCTTGCGCTGATAGTTGCTGCGATCGGATGGGGCATCTCTGCGCTTCTTCCGAGAAACAGGGGGCGGCGCAAGCAAGTTTTTCTGAAAGGGCTTGTCTGGCTCTTGGTGGCCGCACTTTTTTACGGAACGCAAGCATCGGTGTTGATTGCGTTCTTGAATCCACAATGGACTGCCCTGCAATTGGTTTTGTTTGGTTTACCGTTTGCGATTATGCTTGCCGGCTTAATCGCCTCCCTCACGTATGGAGTAGTCGGAATTCTACGGAGGGCGGGGCTAGAGCGCCGACAAATTTCGCTAAGATCGCTCATGTGGATTATCATTTTCGGCTTGGGCATTGCACCGCATACTCTTGCTATGCTCATGCCAATTATCTCCTACCGGGACCTCACAAATTCTCCGGGCACTCTTAGGCATGTGGGGGAGCCTGCACCGGATTTCCAAGCTACCTGCATTGACGGAGTGCCGTTTCAACTGAGCGATTTGAAGGGGCAGGTTATTGTCCTGAATTTCTTTGCAACGTGGTGCGCGCCTTGCCAAGATGAGCTACCGCATTTGGAGTCGATTTGGAATGAGTTCCGAAACAACGACCACTTCCGAATGCTTGTCGTCGGTCGCGAGGAATCCGATGCGACGGTGAAGGCTTTTCGACAGAAAAGTGGTTTCACTTTCCCGATGGTCCCCGATCCGGTTAGCTCGATTTACAGCATGTTCGCCACCGAGCGCATTCCTCGTACTTATCTAATCGGTGGTGGCGGGACCATCGTGTACGAATCGACCGGCTACTATGAACAAGAGATTGTCAGGTTGAGAAAGCTGATAAGGAAGGAACTCGCCAAGGCAAAGTGATGATGTAACTACACCGATACTCCCTTGGGTGTTTGGATACCTGATCTAGCGCGTCTTGCTTGTCCGCGTTTGTCCGCAAAGGGGCGCTAAAGGACCATACTAGTCGCTAGAACGCGCCGTGTAGAATGCAGAAATACCCTAGAAACACGGCGCTTTCTGCGGTGCGACTAGCAACTTTTGAGTCCAGCGCGTCTGCCAATTCCGCCACTCCGGCATGTTATTGAACGTGGCTAAATTGAGCTTAATTTCCCTTCCCAATTTACGCAATGCCCACCCGACTACCAACACCAAGCAACGACATTGAACAGCACACCCCGCCATCCATCCGCTTGCGGCTTAGCGCGACTCTCGGACAAAGCCAAACACCCCAAAGAATTTAGCGTCGGCCGCCAGGCCGAATCTCCAACCAACCCGCGCTCAATAATCACAAAGTAATCTCCCCTAAAAAAGAGACCGCACATTCAGCACGCTCGATTACCTGTCACCGTTCATTCTTCCGAAAGGGTTCTTCCGCGATTTTAGTGGGTCGGATTTCCCTGAACGCTCCTTTTTAACAGGAGGGAACAGAGATCTTCGAGCATCTAACAAAATGAATGAAACCGCCAAGGACGCAAAGAACGCCAAGCAATTCACTGCTGATTTTTGTCTTCCTTGAGCGATAACCAGCAACCGACTGCGATAGGAGTCACGACAAGACCCGGAATAGATACAATCGAACCATCGGCAACCCGTCAACTCACGCAAACCTCCACCGACAAGTGGCCATTTTTCGCGTCTTGAATCCCTCCCGCAATCTGCTAGACTGCCACACGAAAACTATACATTTGACCACGTTGGCTCCACGGCGTGCCACCGCCTAGAGTCATACAGACTGCTTCGTTAGCCGATTGCCATGTTTTGTCACACGCGCAAACGCGTTTTATCCCAATTGTCCGCGTGAAATCGCGGATTTAAGGATATTGAACGCGAAAACGTAAGTTGCACCAATTTCGCCGGGCTCCAAAACTACCCAACTCAAGGCCCGCCAACGCTCTACGTCGACTGTTCGAAAACCATACACTTTCCAAAATC
>CAZGMU010000036.1:14105-19066 GCA_964526975.1 uncultured Planctomycetaceae bacterium | reverse complement strand
TATGGAGAGGGGTGGTTGAGCGCATGAAAACTGTATTCACAACCGGCGAAGCCGCTAAGATTTGCAAGGTTAGCCAACAGACGATTATCCGTTGTTTCGATTCCGGGCAGCTCAAAGGCTTCCGGGTTCCTGGCAGCCGGTTCCGCCGCATCCCTCGCGATCAGCTGTACGCGTTTATGCGCGACAACGGCATTCCGACCGATGCCCTGGATAGCGGCAAGCGTAAAATCCTGGTTGTCGACGACGACGAAGATTTGGTCGAATTGATTGTCGATCAACTGGAGCGCGATGGCCGCTTTGAGGTCCGTAGCGTCAACAATGGCTTTGGCGCCGGCATGATGATCAAAGAGTTTCGGCCCGACCTGGTCGTGCTCGACGTGATGCTCCCGGATATCAACGGCATCGAGGTTTGCCGTTTGGTCCGCAGCGACAAGACGATGGACGATGTGCGGGTAATCTGCATCTCGGGCATGGTCGAGGAAGACAAGATTCAACAGCTCCGCGATGCCGGGGCAAACGACTTCTTGAAGAAGCCGTTTGATGTTGAGAACTTGATCACACACATCTGCCAGTTGCTCGATGTTGAATCGGTGCCGCACGCTTAAAGCGGATTGCGCTTTGGTGGCCTTTGAGCGTGTTGAGGGAGATTCGGCCTGGCGGCCGACGCTAAATTTCTTGTGCGCGTTCCATGCTTTTTTTGCAGTTTGCCGCCGATGGCTCGGCCGACGAAGTGCCACTAAGACTGCCAGTGGATGACGCGGCCGGTCTTTGCCTTGAACGTGCGCTATTCGCCACGGATAGTAGTGTGTGTACCGCAGAGGTTGAGCGCGCGCTGGCGGCGGATCGCAATCTGGCCAACTGGGCGCTTGCCAGGGCCGAATCTGTATTGGGGCGGACCGTCAATCATCATGTTGAGGCCGCCTCGTGGCTGGCTGAGCACATTGTGCCCGAGTTGGCAGCGGTGCTCGGCGGAGAGGATGCCGATTTCGCCAGCAATGCCATTGGTTGGCGACTGCCGGCCCTGTTGAAGAAACTGGCCGAAACTGAGCGGCAGCTCGCCGACTTCGACCACCGCCTCGAACGAGAAAAGCTCGACGCCGTGAAAGAGTTGGCCTACGGCGCGAGTCATGAGATCAACAATCCGCTGGCCAACATCGCCGCCCGTGCACAAACGCTGCTCAGCGATGAGCAGGACCCACAACGTCAGCAAAAATTGACGGCGATCCACCGCCAGGCGATGCGGGCGCACGAGATGATCTCCGATCTCATGTTGTACGCCCGGCCGCCCAAGTTGCAGCGATCGGAATTTGATCTCGCGGTGCTTGTGGAAAAACTCGTGGGTCAGCTTGGTCCGCTCGCGGAAGAAAAACAGGTTCGCCTGGAGGCGGTGGCTTCGGAGGATCACCTTCAAATTGTCGCCGATGAGACGCAACTTGGCGTGGCCATTCATGCGGTGTTGAAGAACGCCATCGAAGCCGTCGACGACGGCGGGTTGGTGACGATCTCGATCGAGCGATGCGAGGTTGCGAGCCAACCCTGGGCGAAGGTCGCTGTGGCGGACGACGGCCCTGGCGTATCGGCCGAGGCACGGCGGCATATTTTCGACCCGTTTTTCAGCGGCCGCGAGGCTGGCCGCGGCCTGGGCTTCGGTCTCTCGAAGTGTTGGCGGATTGTGACCGAGCATGGCGGGCAGGTATCTATTCAAAGCCCGGCTCGCGGTGGGGCAGAAGTGACGATTGTCTTACCACTCGCGATCAGCGTGGCGAACGAACCGCCGCATGCGTGCTAGCATTGCTGTCGGTGTGCGGCCATGCACTTGTGATTGGCCTGTGGGCTGTCGTAAGTTGGCTTCGTCCGGTGAGCCGGACAACGCAAATCACGAAAGACCGCAAGGACGCGAGTATCGCGAGTGTGTTATGAGCTCGACGGAGCTAGTTCGTTTCCCCATTCGGGGCGTTCGGCCTCTTGAACGTCCGAAAAAGAAGTCGCCGCGGCTGGCCGCAGAGCTGGTTGGGCCTGCTCGAAACGCCATTGTTCGGGCTCGGCATTCGCTCGTCTCTCAGCAGAAATACGACGGCACGTGGATATCACGTCAACCAGGAGACGTGTCGCTGCTGAGCCAACTCGTTCTGCTGGCAGCTTATTCAGAGCATGAAAACTCGGAGTTCGCTCAACAATGCGCCGCGACGATCGAACACTACCAGCAGCCTGAGGGGGCTTGGTTCACGATGGTAGGCGGCGCGGCCGATGTTAGCACGAGCGTCCAGGCCTACTTCGCACTCAAGCTCGCAGGACACGATCCGACCGACAAACGGATGCAGCAGGCACGAAAGGTGATTCGACAACTCGGCGGGGCCGAGGCAGCCGATGCCGAAACACGTTACCTGCTCGCTTTGTTCGGGCAAATCGATTACGACCAATGCCAGCCGATGCCTTCGCGTAGCGCTCTGCAGGGAGCACGAAAGTCGCCACAGGATATTCTGATGTCGATCGTCTGGTCGCATCGGCCCGTTCGCCGGCTTGCGGTGGAGCGAGGAATTCGCGAGTTATTTCTAACATCACCGTGCGACTGGCCGGTAACGAACGCAACCGCGCCGACAAGAAAGTTCTCCCAGCGGATCAATCGATCATTTGAAAAAATCATCCACGTTACGGTACGGCGAAACTCAACTGTCGCGCAGCGCCGAGCCTTAGAGCGTTACCAATCGCAACTGCTGAGCAATGTGCATCCAACTCAAGTTTCGCAATTTGAGCTTCACGAACTGATTTGGCACATCTTTGCTTTACACGCAGCTGGCTATTCGCTCGATAGCGACGAACAGACAAGCTGCGCGACAGCATTGGAAGAACTTGTGGAGATTGATCATGAATCGGGGTTCGTTTGCCCCAGTCTGAAGAAGGCTGCATTGGCGGGCACCGCGATTGCCATTCGAGCGTTAACCGACAGCGGCATGTCGACCGATCATCCGGTGGTCGAAGATGGGCTGAACTACCTTCAGCAGGCAGCTCGCCCACGGCGACATCCGACGTAAACGCATGGACCAATAGCTTGCTCTCGTTCAGTACAATTGGAGCAAAGCCTTCTACCGCCTTGCCGCCAAACATCGACATTCGTTGGGATTGGCAATACTCGGCAGGCAATGCAGATTCCACTTCTGAGAGCCATCGCGACGACTTTTCTCGCGCGACCGCTTCTTGCCAGTTTCGATTGTGGGAGGCCCAGAACAGCGACGGCGGCTGGACCGCGGCGCAAGCAGGCTGGCGTTTGCATTCGTCGAGCGAAGCACTCGCTACCGGTGAGGCACTTGAGTCTCTCGCACAGAGTGACAACGAACAATTAAGCGTTGCGCGCGAGTTGGGTCGTCGGTTCTTGCTCGCAAGTCAGAATGGCGATGGCAGTTGGGCCATGCCGGATGGCTCGCAGTCGGTGTCAGCCACTTCGGCGGCAATCCGTGGATTATTGGCAGCCGGCCAAACCCCTGGCGACGAGTGCATCGCCGCGGCCGTCAATTGGCTTATTATCGAACAGCAATCGAATGGCAACTGGTGCGACAGCGTGTCACAAACGGCGCAGGCAGTTCTCGGCCTGGTCGCGGCTGGCCACGCAGACCATCCATCTTGCCGGCGTGCTATTCAATTCCTGGTAGAAGCCCAGCACGAAGAGGGCACTTGGGCCCAACCGATCGCTTCGGAGTCTAACTCTACTACCGGCGATATGCTGGAAAGTACCTGCTGGCCGCTTTTAGCCCTCTCTCGATATGCCGTGGCGGCAACGTCTTCCCAATCGGCAATCATGGATCACCAATCGCTACGTTTGGTAGCAACCGCCGGCGAGATTTGAGGCGGTTTATTTGTCGCAACCCTAACGGCGCTGTATCCTTCGAGTAGGTGGCGTGGGAAGCGTTTTCTTTCGCGCCGCCGAGGTACGTAAGACGGATTGTTTTGGGTGTGGTTGAGCGACGTGGTTGAGATGCGGCGTGGCCGCCGCTAATGCCTTTGGCTCTTTCTGCCGTTTTAACTGGAGCAAACTCCTATGGGGCGCGTCAACGACACGATCTCGAACGTCAACTCGGCGATGCGGAATGTGCTTCTGCTCGTGTTGGTCGGCGGCGCGGGTTACGGCGGGTACATCGCCTACGACTTGTACAAGGAGCCGAAGAAACTGTTGGCCGAAAAAGATCAGCTGTTGGCCGAGAAAGAGGGGAAGCTGCAAACGGCGCTAACCGATCTCTCATCGGCAAAGACGCTCAATGCCGAATTGACGACCAAGAACACGGAGCTTGCCAACGAGAACGACCGCCTGGAAGTGGCGATGAAGCTGCTGAAGGTGCGGCATCGGCTGGCGCGGCTGACGGTTCTCGATCAGCGCGAGGTGGCGTCGCTGATTCCCGCTACGCCGACCACCGGCACGGCGGTCGGTGTTTCGCGGCCCAACTTGATTACGCAAATCGAGTTCGTCGAAATCAACGAGCTAGGTCAGAATATTGGAGCGCCCAAGTCGTTCGAAATTCAGGGCGACATGATCTACGTCGATTTTCTGACGGTGAACTTCGAAGACAAGTACATTGAATCGTCCGACCTGGATCGGGCGACCGCGATTGTTTTGTTTCAACGCGTATTTGGCGAACACCAAGAGCCGGCCAAGGGATTTCAACTCGACACAGTAGGCACGCGCCCGACGGCCTATGCCCGCGGCACGTTGATGTCTGACTTCGAGAAGCGGATTTGGAACGACTTCTGGCTCATCGCCAACGACAGCCAGCGGGCCAAGGAGATGGGCATCGACGCGATCCAAGGCAAAGCCGTCGCCATTCGCGCTATGCCAGGCAAAAGCTACGAGATCGAGCTGCGCTCGACGGGCGATGTGACGCTGCGGCCAATCGAGGCGAAAACGCCACCGACCGCGGACAAAGGCAACACCTAGGCGATCCCGAAAGATCCGGAGTGCGTGGCACTCTACG
>CAZGMU010000036.1:5049-14095 GCA_964526975.1 uncultured Planctomycetaceae bacterium | reverse complement strand
GTTGTTAATCTTTTTCAGAAGAGGCTCACGCAGAGGCGCAGAGCAAGGAATTGAACCACGAAGGCACGAAGATCACGACGAAAGAAGGAGTAGATCTTTTATGCAGCCACTTCGAAACTCTTAGTGTCCTTCGTGCCTTCGTGGTTCTATTTGTTTTTACTTTGCGCCTTAGCGCCTCTGCGTGAGATTATTCTCGTTCAAGCCAACCAGGGAACCATGTTTCCACGAAGGTTTGATTTGGAGAAAGGGTTAACGGCGTAGCGTGGCGCTCCGGCTAGTTGAAGGGCTTTTTCGACAGGAAGAATGCTGGCGTCGTCATTCGCATTTACAGATCGTCGCCATAGCCGGGTGGAAAGGGATTGTTCGATTCCGATGGTGGGCTCGGCGTCTCACCGAATTCGCGCAACCAGTAGTTCAGCTCATCGGAAGTGAGATTTCCTGTCGGCTTTGCCGCGGCCTCATTCGCGGTCGCCCGTCGCTTACGGTTGATCGTGAGACGCTCGGAGTACCAAACTTCGCTGTCGAGAAAGCCCGCCCCCACGCGCCGAGCGGCTCGTTGCACGCGGTGGTCGCTCGAAATCACGAGCAGCGATCGCGGGGTGCGATGCGTCTCCAACAGTTCCTCGATCATTTCATCGGCGTTCGGGTATCGCTGCGCGAAGTGGACCGTGATGCCTTCGTGGTGAATCGTTTGCGGCAACCCTGGCGGAGCGCCAGCTGCATCGAAAACGATCGTTGTTTGCTTGCGCTCGCGCGGCTCGATCGAGGCAGCGAGGAAGTTCAGAAGCGCGAGGCGCGTGCGATGCAACTCCGTGCCGGGACCGGCTTCAGCGAAAATGCCGGTGACGTTGAGCAGATTGTAACCATCGATCAGAAGCGCCATGCTGAATTGTAGCATGCGTTACACGAGCGGAAGAAGATAACCATAGAGACACAGAGATCACAGAGAAGATATTTATCCGCAGATAAACGCAGATAGTGGTTTGAGACAATTCCATCCTGCTCTTATCCGCGTTTATCTGTGTTCATCCGCGGTTCCTTTGATTTCTTCTCTGTGATCTCTGTGTCTCTGTGGTGAGTCTTTCTTAGATTCGCACGGAGGAACCGGTTCGCAAACTTTCGGATTGTTTCTCACAGAGCCGAATGGCATCTTGGGCGAGGGCAGCGCCGAGAATCTCTGATGGCTTTCCTCCCTCTACGCTGCTTGTCGCCTCATGCAGTTCGGCGACGAAACCGTCCACCGGGTCGCCGCCGGGGAGTGTGGGGCGAACGACCTGACCGTTGGAGCCGAGGAGCATGGGTTCGCACAGGTACCGCCCTTCCCCACCGATGACGGCGAAGTCGAACGCCAATGTCGCGCGTTCCAAATGAATCTCGAAAGAATGCGTAAACGGCCGCCCCTGTTGTTCGATCGTGCCGCTGGTGGCTTCCACGACCAGATTTGGGTCGGAGAAGCGGAACTGCGAGTGCCAGAACTCGGGGAGACCATCACGTAAGCGTCCCACGGAGGTGACTTCGGTGGGCATGCCGAACAGCAGCCGGATGAAGTGGGCGTCGTGAATATGCAAATCGAGCATCGGCCCGCCGCCGTGCGACGGAGACCAATAGTCTTTCATCCAGATTGGATCGGAAATGACGCGGCGGAACGCCCCGCCCTGCACTCGCCCGTACTGGCCGCTTGCAATCACGCCACGAGCCCAGGCATACTCTGGGAAAAATGGCAACACGTGTGCGACCATCAACAGCCGATCCGCTTTCTTGGCGGCGGCCACCATGCGCTCGCAATCGGCGAGCGTCATCGCCATGGGCTTCTCGCACAAGACGTGCTTACCTGCTTCCAGCGCCTGGATCACCACATCCGCATGAAGCGAATTGGGAAGCGTGATGTCGACCAGGTCGACATTGGGATCGGCCAGAAGCGACTCGATCTCGGCGTGGGCCGACACGCCGCTCATCTCGATCTGCTCGCCGGGAGGACCGAAGTTGCCTTGAATACCGCGCCAATCGCCAGCAAGCCGCTGCGGATTGCGGGTGCTGATCGCCGTCACCTTCGCGCCGCTCAACCGCTGGTAGGCGAGCCAGTGAATCCAGCCCATGAAGCCGATGCCGATAAGTCCAACGCGGATCACTTGGGGGCCTCCTCGGTTCGCAAACTATTTTCGTTTACCCGGCCGTCATCCTTTTCATGAAACAAAACCGCGAAGACAACAAGGATCGCGGCCGCCATTCCTGCGGGTAGCAACCAGAACTCTTTCCATTGAAGCATCGTGTCGGTTAGCAACTTCGGATCAATGCCCTCTGGGAGCGAAACGGAGAACATTCGACCGAGAGATTGAGCGAACGTCAGGTTCGATTCGGGGCGGGCCGCATCAATTGCTTTTTGGAGCGTATCGTAATTCGTGACGGTGCTGGCGAATCGACTGAATGCCAACATGTAGCCGAAATACATGCCGATGCCCTGCGTGACGAACACAAGCAGAGCTTGGGCCTGCCCGCGAATGTCGCTCGGAGCTTTTTTATCGGTATACATGAAACCGGTGACAAAAAAGAAGTCGTAGCATACGCCGTGCAGCATCACGGCCAGAAGAATCATCGCAATGACTTGGCTCGGCGCACCAAACGCAAAGAGCAAGTAACGCACGACCCAGGCGGCCATGCCGGTGAGAATCATCCACTTCACACCGAACCGGCGGAAGAAGAACGGGATGAGAATCATGAAGAAGATTTCGCTCATTTGGCCGAGCGTCATCGTCGAAGCCGGTGCTTCGAAGCCCACCTGGCCGAGCAGGTTCGAAGTAAGGCCGTAATAATACGCCAGTGGGATACAGATCAAGCCCGAGCAAATCATGAACACGGCGAACGGAAAATGCTTCATCATGCCGAACGCGTCGAGCATGAAGAGAGTCCGCATACTGAGAGGCTTGCCCTTGGCCGGCGGCGGCGTGTGAGGCAACGTGAAGCAATAGGCGCCTAGAATGAAGGAACAAATCGCCGCCAGATAGAACATATTGAAGCTGGCCGACCAGCCTAGAAAGCCAACGGTCAGACCGGCAACGATCCAGCCGATCGTTCCCCACACGCGAATCTGAGGGAACTGGTTCTGATCTTTAATGTTTGTGAATGCAATGGTGTTAGAAAGGCCGAGCGTGGGCATGTAGCACAGCATGTGGAGCGTGAAGAGCCAAACCAGCGTATTGCCGTCGCCGATCGCTGCATATTTCGGCGCCAACCACATGAAAATGCCGCCCAGGAGCAGCAGCGCTCCCATCACGCGTTCCGACGCGAAAAACCGATCCGCCACCAGCCCTAGAAACAATGGTGCGATGATCGCGGCGATCGGTGCGCTACCGTACGCGCCGCCGCCGAAGTCCTTGAGTCCGTTATTCGCAAGGCACTGACCAAGCGTTGCAAACCATGATCCCCACAAGAAGAACTGGAGGAACATCATCACCGAGAGGCGAGAGCGAACGAACATGGGCTAGCCTGGGGTTTGGAGCGTGATCGGAGGTTGCCCTATGATAATGCAAGAAGGGGAGAGTGGGAGATAGGGAGAGGGGGAGAATTTCAGAGCACTGAGCCATGAATCTTTGGGCGCCATGGCCACTGCTCGGAGTGGCCATGTTTCGGGCAATATTTCGGCATGCCCACGCAAAGCCGTGGGCATGGCGCCCATGACGTTCTCCAACGACCGCTATTGATTCTCCTTCTTCAATCGCTCCAAGAGCTCGATCGCGCCGCCGATTTCGACTTTCTGGCGCGTCGGCTCTTCGGGGATTTCCCGTTCGATGGTGAGCGGCCCGGTGTAGCCGATCTTTTTGAGCGTGCGGATGTAGGCCTCCATATCGACGTCGCCCTCGCCCAGCGGCACTTCGCGGCCCCAGGTCTCGCCTGGCTTGTCGGACCAGGTGGCGTCCTTGCAATGCACGCTGTGGACGCGCGAGCCGAGCTTTTCGAGCGCCGGGATGGGCTCCCCTGCCCCATAGAGGATCATGTTGGCCGGGTCGAAATTGACGAAGATGTTGTCGCGCTCGACATCGTTCAGAAACCCAATAAGAACGTCGACCGGCTCCTGGCCCGTTTCGAGATGGATCGCCTGGCCGTTCTGTTGGCAGTGATCGCAGACGCCGCGCGTCAATTCGATCATCGTGCGGTAATCGGGATCTGATTTTTCATGCGGCACGAAACCTAGATGGATGCCGACCACATCCACGCCCAATTGGCGAGCGAAATCAGCAATCTCTTTAAGCTCCTGAGTCCGCGCGGCACGGGTTTCCAACGGCATCAGGCCCACGGTGCGCTGGACCGTCGGGATATCGGCGTAGCTTTCACCCTCGAAGCCTGCGAAGACGCAGGTGATTTTGATGTCCAGGTCGGCAAGTCGCTGATTGAACTCGGCGGCCCGCTGTGGCGTGCGCGAGCTGGCGTGGGGCGTGTGAAGGTGGATCGTATGCACGCCCAGGTCGCGGGCCACTTCGAGCTTTACGCCCAACCCGGCATCAATGCTCGCGAACACGCCGATCGGCCATTTGTCATTCATCGTCGAGACTTTCCTGCGATAGGTGAAAGGGATGTCGCAGGCTAGTCTAGCAAAATGGGCGAGGGTGTCCAATGATTGGCAAACTTTGCATTTATTGATAATTGCACAGTCAACGAGCCCTCACGGACCATGCAACCTGATCGCTCGGCTCCGCCGTTCTGGCCGCGATGTCGTCGGGAGTTGGCTCGAGTGGTTCGGGGCGCCGGCGTCGATCACGATCGACGTTGACCACAATTTGCATCAGCCAGGTGCTGAACGAGGCCTCGCCCCGAAAAGTTTTCCACCGCTTCAATACGCGGCAGAGCGCCTCCTGCACGATTTCGCCGGCTGTATCCGGATCGTTGGTAAGCCGCTTGGTAAAGCGAAGAGCCGCCGGCAGGTGTTCCACCACCAATTGATCGACCGTTTGTCTATCAATCGGTCCAGACATCGCCTACCTCGGTTCTCTATCCACGTGAGACGCCGATCCTGGTCGCGACTTAAAAAGAAAGTCGGCTTTTTATAAAAGTTTACAGAAATTGAGCCTCGGTAGTTGGGATAAAGTTCAATATCTTTCGATGGAACGGCAAAATCGCCGAAATTACGCGAATGGTGCTCACAGCGTAGCCCGCCGCGCACCAGGTCTTGGCTGCTTATTTTAGCGCAGTCAGCAACTTCTTCCAGCGAGCGAAAGCTTCCGCGCGCGCTTTGTGGTTGGGGTCGGCGGGGTCGTTCGTCAATTCGCCCTGGCGCATGAACGCGTGCTTCGCGTCCTTATAAATCACGGGCTCGAACTTTTTGTCGAGCGACTTCATGAGTTTTTCGACCTTGGGCACGTCGCCGGTGATGCGGAAGTCGTCGCCGCCGTAGAAGCCGTAGACCGGCGATTGAATGTCCTTGTAGCTGTTCTCGTCTTTCGGCGCCGAGCCGTAGAAAACAAACGTCGCGGCAACCTTGGGATTGTGCGTGGCGTATTCAAACGCCTTGCCGCCGCCCCAACAGAAACCCGCAATGGTCACCACTTTGTTACCTGCTCCCATTTCGGCGGCGTGCTTGAAGACGGCATCGAGGTCGGCCGTAACTTGCTCTGGCTTGAGAGCGTAAACAGCCTGAATCGCTTTGTCCTCCGAGGCATACTCGGCGGTGGCGCCGCCGTTCGGGCCGGTGCCGCTCAACAAATCGGGAGCAACTGCTACGAATCCTGCTTCGGCCACTTCGTCGGCGAGCGCGCGAACCCAATCGGTCAAACCACGGTTTTCGTGGATCAACACAACGACGGTCGCCGGATGATCCACCTCGGGATAAACGACCCAGGTTTTGACTTTTCGCCCGCCGGCCGATTCGATCTCCGCCCATTCGTGATGACGAGGCGACGTCTGCAGCCGATCGAGCGGGCCTGGCGTTTTAATGGTGATGGGAGGCCGGGAAACTTTTCGCCTCTCTTCCGGAGCCCGAGTCTGAGCAAAAGAGATGCTTGCGATCAACACAATCCACGCGATGCCGACCGATCCTATGATCCGCTTCATAGCTCAACTCCTTCTTTTGAAGATTCTCACCACGACGGCACGACGGACCACAACGTGACTAGCGGTTCGTTGGAAAGCAAACATACAGGCCGTTGTGTTCGTCGTGCCGTCGTGGCTCATTTATTTCGTCGATATGTACCTTAGAATGTGTTTTAGAATTCTTGTCTGCTCTGTGTGCGGGAAGGAAATCACGGTTTGTCGAACCCTCCCCTAACCCCTCCCTACAAGGGAGGGGAATTTTACAACACGCTCTTATGTCGTTGCTTTCCATGAGTACTTATCACGTCGCGGCCGCGACATGAGTGTGATCGCTTGCTCGTCTCCTTCAAAAGTTTCCTTCTCCGGATTCCACTTCAACTCGCGGCCGAGCATCAGCGCGATGTTGCACAAGTGGCAACTGGTCATTGTCCGGTGGTGGGTTTCCACATCGGAGATCGGCGTCTTGCGGCTCACGATGCAGTCGAAGAAGTTGTTCATGTGGTGCGTGGGCTCGCCGCCGTACAATTTCACAACCTGCTCGCGCTGCTTCTCCTTGTCTTCCTTGGTCATTTCCTCGACCGGCTTGCCTTCCAGCTTGCCGCGGTTGACGAAGATTCGGCCATCTTCGCCTTCGAACAAGATGCCGTTGTCAAACTTCGTTTTGCCATCGGGCGACTGGTAATGGTCGTGGACAGTGATCGTCGAACCATCAGCAAACTCCAACGCGATCTTGAACGTGGTGGCGGTTTGATAGCCGTTCTTCAGCGGCGCTTTGCCATTGAAGTAATCGATCCAATTGAAGCCATCGGGCACGATCGGACCAAACTTGCCATCCGCCTTGATCCGCACGGGACCTGTGTGCGAGTGGCCGAGCGCCCATTGGGCGATGTCCATGTGGTGAGCGCCCCAGTCGGTCATTTTGCCGCCGGAGTAGTCGAAGAACCAGCGGAACTCCTTGCGGCGTTCCGTCGAATAATCGGCGGGTTGGGCCGCGCCTATCCAGAAGTCCCAATCGAGGCCGGCTGGCGGTGGCGAGGTGGCAAAAGGACCGCCCTCTGGGCTGCCGCCGATCGCGATGTCGGCATTCACTTTCTTGCCCAAGCGGCCGCTCTGAACGATGGCGATCGCCTGCAAGAACATCGGCGACTCGAGGCTGCGCTGCTGCGTGCCGACTTGAAATACTTTGCCGGTCTCCTTCACGACTTTGCAGATTTCCTTTCCTTCGTCGATGGTGAGCGTCAGCGGCTTCTCGCAGTACACGTCGCAACCGGCGTGCATCGCCGCGATCGAGATCGGCACATGCCAGTGGTCCGGCGTGCCGATTGTGACGATATGCGGCTGCTCGCGCTCGAGCATCCGGCGGTAGTCGCCGTACATCGCCAGCTTGTTGTCGTATTTGGCGTTGAACTCGGCACAGTGGACGGCGTCAACGTCGCACACTGCCACCAACCGGCCCAACTCGCCAGCTCGCCGAGCGATGCCACCCCCTTGCGAAAAAGCGCCCCGGCTACCGCCAACACCAATGGCCGCGACGGTCCGCTTGCCGTCTTCCTGAGGGCTAGCCTTCTCCGCCCCCTGGGCAAACGCATAAGGAACGGTGACCAACGCGCTAGCAGCAGCCGATCGCTTGAAGAACTCACGACGATTCTGATCCATGGATAGGTTTCTCCGCTGAAGATTTGTGCGAATGTTAGATTGAACCCCACGTCGCTGGCTGCCGATCGCTTGATCCGCAGCCGGCGAGCCGTGCTGATTCAAATTTGGGGAGGGAAAGATGGCGAGTGAGAGTTAAGGAGTGATTTGATAGATGCAGGTGTGCTTGTAAGTTTGGCCTGGCTCGAGGATCGCGTTCGGAAACTTCGGTTCGTTGATCGAGTTGGGGAAATGCTGTGTTTCGAGGCAGAAGCCGCTGCGATAGTTATACGGTTTGCCCCCCTTCCCTTTCACGCCATCGAGAAAATTGCCGCCATAAAACTGAACGCCGGGCTCCGTCGTGTAAACGGTCAGCACGCGGCCCGACTTCGGATCGCGCACCTTAGCCGCGAGCGCTAAGCTTCCCGTCTTATTATTCAGCACAAAGTTATGGTCGTAACCTTTGCCAGGCTTGTCGTTGAGCTGGTCGACCCGCTCGCCAATTTTATGGAATTCGCGGAAATCCAACGGAGTGCCTTCCACGGGAGCGATCTCGCCGGTGGGAATCAGGGTGTCGTCCACCGGTGTGCAATGATCGGCGGCCAGCATCAATTCGTGATCATTGATCGTCGGCGAACCGGCGCCCGATAGATTGAAGTACGCGTGATTCGTCAAATTGATCGGTGTTGCTTTCGTGGTCGTCGCTTCGTAATCAATGCGCAACTCGTTTTTGTCGTTCAGCGTGTAGGTCACCTGGGCGGTCAACTCGCCGGGAAAACCCTCTTCGCCATCGGGGCTGGTGTATTTGAAAACGACACCTTGCGAGCCGCCATTGTCGAACGGCTCGCCCTTCCAAATCACTTTGTCAAAGCTATCCTTCCCGCCGCCGTGGAGCGTATTCTTCCCATCGTTCTGGTTAAGCGTGTACTCTTTGCCCTCGAGCTTGAATTTGCCACCGGCGATACGGTTGCCCACCCGGCCAACCGTCGCGCCGAAGTAACCATTGCCCTTTGATTCGTAACCGGCCACGTCGTCGAACCCGAACACACAGTCGGCCAGCTTGCCGTTCTTATCTGGCACGAGCCACTCGGCAAGCGTCGCGCCGCGCGAGAGCAGCTTCACTTGGACGCCGTCTTTGCCGGTGATGGTGAATGCTTCTACGTCCTTGCCGTCCGCCGTCTTACCGAAATGAGACACTTTCACCTCCGCGAATGCGCATCGTGCCAAACCGAGTGCCAATATGCCGACGATCAATTGCCCCGCCAGTCGCGGAACGCGGTTTCGCCTGAGTGGAGAAGCTTCGCCTGGGAACAAGCTCATGAACGGTGTCTCCTGAGGATGTCGTTGCTGCACAAAGGGAGGTTGGACAAATGACACGGACCGAACCGAATGC
>CAZGMU010000036.1:1596-5039 GCA_964526975.1 uncultured Planctomycetaceae bacterium | reverse complement strand
TGATTCTAGCCGCCCGAAATGGTGTCTACCACTCATTCCGGCCGGTTTGGGCGGGGACTTTCGTCTGGTCCGGTTGCGCCACATGTGCCAACCAGCCGGACGATGCTACGCTGCGCCCGAACTTTTGCGTTTCCGCCGCCTCCGGCAGCGACTCGCCTCCGAATTGCCTCCCTCAGCGCTGGGGTTATTTATCCGAGGCAATCCGGAGATTTCCGGGGGCGCTCCCTGAGCCTTCGAGCAGCGTGGAACTATAGCAGATTGGCAGGCTACTCTACGCCGTCAACCCTTTTCCGAATCAAGCCATTAGTGGAAGTATAGTTTCAATGTTGGCTTGGACGAAGGATAATTTCACGCAAAGGCGCTGAGTAAGGAATTAAACCACGAGGCACGAAGATCACGAAGGAGGAAGAACAGGCAGGTCTTTTTTGCAGCCCCTTCCAATATTCTTCGTGCCCTTGGTGCCTTCGTGGCTCTATTTTTCTTACTCAGCGCCTCTGCGTGAGCCTCTTTTGAAAAAGGATGGTTCTTCCAGGAATCTAATGGGCGACCTCGGGCTGGAACAAGATAAGTAATGAACAGGAGGAAACAGAGGGAGACCACGCGCAACCAGGAATCGTCCTCCACGAACTAAATGCTTCTGACAAATTGAACCGCCAAGTCGCCAAGGAAGACAGAAATTAGCAGTGAACTGCTTGGCGTCCTTTGTATGCTCGGCGGTTTTGTTCATCTTGTTAGATGCCCCAAGACCTCCGTTTTCTCTGTTAGCTCCTGTTTGTATGCAGGAAACGGACGTAGCCGTAAAAGGTCGCTACGTGGCAATCGGCTTCGCCCGGCGGTATCATACAGGCCTGCTTTCATACGGTTGGCAGCTTCCTTGAGACTGAAAGGCGATTATGTTCTATAAACTCGCGCTCGTAGCATTGGGCGTATTATTCGTCGGAGAATCGGTTGCACTGGGCGAAGAGAAGGCGCCACAAACGGTCGGCCACATCGAGCGACTCGATCCCGCGCTCGATAATCTCGTATCCCCAGATGCCAAGATGGAAGTCATCGGCGATGGCTACCTGTGGAGCGAAGGGCCGGTGTGGATTCGCGACGGCAACTTTTTGCTGTGGTCTGACATCCCTCGAAACTCGATCATGCGTTGGGATGCGAACGGCGGCAGCCGGCTGTACCTGAAGCCGGCTGGCTACACCGGCGACGACCCGCGCGGCGGCGAATCGGGCTCGAACGGCCTGACGGTCGATAAAAAAGGCCGTCTGATTCTCTGTCAGCATGGCGACCGACGCGTGGCCCGGCTCGATTCATCGTTGGACGATCCGCAGCCGAAGTTCGTCACGCTCGTCGACCGCTACGAAGGCAAACGGTTGAACAGCCCCAACGATGCCTTCGTCGATTCGCAAGGCAACATCTACTTCACCGACCCACCCTATGGCTTGATCAAAGGCACGGAAGATCCCAAGAAGGAACTGGCATTCCAAGGCGTCTATCGGCTCAGCCCAGACGGCGCGCTGACGCTTCTGACGAAGGACCTGGAGCGCCCGAACGGAATCGCGCTGTCGCCCGATGAGAAAACATTGTACGTGGCCAACTCCTACGACAAACGGCACGTGATCATGACCTACCCAATCAAGGAAGACAAAACGCTAGGCGAGGGCCGCGTGTTTTACGATGCCTCGAAATCCAAGCCACGCGAAGGGGCTTGCGACGGCCTAGCCGTCGACGTGCATGGCAATATCTTTGCAACCATTCCTGGCGGCGTTGGTGTTTTCACTCCAGCAGGAAAGCAACTTGGGCTACTCGACACCGGCGATCGCACCGGGAACTGCACGTTCGGCGGCGAGGATGGCTCGACGCTGTTCATCATGGCCAATCATCGCGTCCTGAAGATTCCAACCAAAACCAAAGGCATTGAGCTCTAAGGAAGAGGGGGAGAGTGGGAGATAGGGAGAGTGGGAGGCACCACCGCAACGCTCTGCCTATGAGCCTCCCCCTCTCCCCCTCTCCCACTCTATTCCCATGAAGGCACTCGTTCTCACCCAATACAAGAAGCTGGAACTCCAGGACGTCGACCGGCCACAGATCGGCCCGAACGACGTCCTCATTCGCGTCGCCGCGTGCGGCATCTGCGGCAGCGATGTGCATGGCTACGACGGCTCCAGCGGCCGCCGCCAGCCGCCGGTCATTATGGGACACGAAGCGGCCGGCACAATTGCCGAGGTCGGATCGGCCGTCGACCGTGCGAAAATCGGTGACCGCGTCACGTTCGATTCCACGATCTCCTGCGGACAATGCGATCCTTGCCGACGAGGCGCCGTCAATCTATGCGTCAATCGCCGAGTGCTCGGTGTTTCTTGTGACGATTACCGGCAGCATGGCGCATTCGCCGAGTTTGTCGCCGTGCCGCAGAGTATTCTTTATCCGTTGCCGCCTAAAATGCCGTTTGAACACGCCGCTTTCATCGAGCCCGTGTCGGTCGCGGTACACGCCGTCGATCGGCTGCTGATCCAACCTGGCGAACGAGCCGTCGTCGTCGGCAGCGGCATGATCGGCCTGCTCGTGATCCAAGCCCTGAAGGTGGCTGGTTGCCAACAGATCATCGCCATCGACATCGACCCCGGCCGCCTGGAACTAGCGCGCGACGTTGGCGCGACACAAACAATCAACAGCTCTTCTCCCCCTCTCCCTCCGGGAGAGGGCCGGGGTGAGGGTGCCTCGAGTGCCGTACAGAGCGTACTTGAGTTAACCGACGGCGAAGGCGCCGACCTCGCCGTCGAAGTCGTCGGCAACGCCGCTGCATTAAGCACGGCAATCGCTTGTGTCCGTCGCGGCGGACGCATCGGCCTCGTCGGCAACCTCGCGCCCGAGGTCCCCTTCCCTTTGCAAGCAGTCGTCACGCGCGAGTTGACGCTCTACGGCAGTTGTTCGTCCGCCGGCGAATACAGCAAAGCGATCGAAATGGTCGCCAGCGGCGCGATCCAAGTCACGCCACTCATCAGCGCCATCGCCCCCTTATCCGACGGCCCCCAGTGGTTCGAACGCCTCTATGCACGCGAACCCGGCCTTATGAAAGTAATTCTACAACCTTACTCCTCTGACCTCTGACGCCTGACACACCCTCCTTTACAGGTTTTGCCAGCGCAGCGAACGAAGTATCGCTGGTTCTACGATCATAACAAATACTGCATCTTGTATTGTTTGGGCGGCACTCCCGTCATGCGACGAAAGCTTCTCACAAAGTTACTCGTTCCAGAATAACCGAGGTCGCGCGCAATTTCTTTGACCGACATGTTGGACTGCTTCAGCATCTCACAAGCCGCATCGAAACGCATCCGGTCGAGCAGGCCGGTGTACGTAGTTCCGGCAGACGCAAGCCCTCGCTTCAGCGTCGCAAGACTAACTCCCACCATCTTGGCGACCTGATCGAGAGTCGGCGGTTTGCG
>CAZGMU010000036.1:0-1586 GCA_964526975.1 uncultured Planctomycetaceae bacterium | reverse complement strand
AGAAAAGCGACACGCCAATAAGCGATAGAGCGATTCAACGATTGGCTGGTCACCGTCCGGTCCGAATTGCCACATCTCCGATTCCTCAAAAGCAAGCGCGGGAGATTCCAGCGGCAATCGGCGGCTAAGAAATTTCGTGGGAAATGCCAATGCAGAATAGTGAGGGTGAAAACTGACTTCGCAGTCTTCGAAGTTTTCCACGCTTCGATGCCGACGGATAACCTCCCTCTGAATTAGCATTCGTTGCGGTCGCCAGTCGGCGTTCGTCAGCATCCGAATCAGGCGATAGTAAACCGTCAACGTCATGTCGTTGATAAACGTCTGCCCGTCCGACACGATTTTCGGCTCTCGATAGCAGAACCAACTCGTATCGCCATCAACCTGAACGAAGTATTCGTTGCCTTCGTAAGCCGTACTCCCCAGACGAGTGCCAATACCGAGCGACTCCTTGACGGTCTTGCACGACCGCATTGCATCGGCGATCGGACCGAGATGTTCAAAGTTGAAACCCAAGTAGGCCGTGAAGATCGCGTCTTCACAACGCGACTGTTGAACGATGTCGAAGGCCAGGTCGTACGCTTGCTTTTTGGTAACCCAACCGCCTCCAGCGACAAGTTCGCCCGGGATTCGTGCCCGATCTAGGAACGATTCCGAGCGAGCGCCGTGCTGCTGTAAAAACCGGACGAGCGGTTGCAGCATGCGGGCGTCAAATAGATCGATGTGCATTGCCGCCTCGCATCGAAGTAGTTCGTGAGCCCAAATGAGCGCAAAGGGCACCTTGACCCAACAAGGGCATATTTTAGCATAAACGCTTGGCCCCGCGACGGAACTCTGGCTATTGGTTGAGTTTCCGGTCGATGGCCAGGTTGGATCGTCTTCCCGCAAAGGAGCTTTATCATGGGTGCCCCCAAACATAGTCGTTTCTGTCTAATTCTGCTTGTCGCTGTCGCGGCATTAAGCTTGCCACTCGTTGTCTGTGCCCAACAGCAAAAGCCAAATATCCTACTGCTCGTCTCCGACGATACCGGCTACGGAGATTTAGGCGCCTATGGCGGCGGTGAGGGACGGGGGATGCCAACTCCAAACCTCGATCGCCTTGCAGCGGGCGGAATGACCTTCTTTTCCTTTTACGCTCAGCCAAGTTGCACGCCGGGGCGAGCGGCCATTCAAACAGGCCGCATTCCGAATCGTAGCGGCATGACCACCGTTGCGTTTCAAGGCCAGGGCGGAGGCTTGCCCAAGGCCGAGTGGACGCTGGGATCGATGCTGAAAACAGCCGGCTACAAAACCTATTTCACCGGCAAGTGGCATCTGGGCGAAGCCGACTACGCACTGCCCAATGCTCAAGGCTACGACCGCATGGAGCACTGCTTACTCTACCACTGCAATGCGTACACATATGGTGACCCGACTTGGTTTCCCGACATGGACCCGAAGCTGCGTGAAATGTTTGACCGTGTGACCAAAGGGTCCTTGTCAGGTAACGCGGGCGAGCCAGCCAAGCAAGATTGGAAAGTGAACGGTCAATACGTTGACACACCGGAAAAGGGTGTGGTTGGCATTCCATTTTTGGATAAGTACGTCGA
>CAZGMU010000035.1:12180-19258 GCA_964526975.1 uncultured Planctomycetaceae bacterium | reverse complement strand
GAACGGTTTGAAAACCGGACCGACATAGAAATAACAAATCAAATAACACAAAATAACAGTAGCAAACCGGCTGCTGCCGGAATTGAGCTTCTGCTTCAGGCGGGGTTTGATGAATCGGCGGCAAAGCAGTTGGCGGCTCAATTCGATGCCGAGGTCATTGCACGCCAAGTCTCCTACTTCCCCGCACGGAAGCCCGCGAAGAATCCACTTGGGATGTTGCGGCGTGCGATTGAAGAGGATTGGTCGCCTCCCCTTGCCGTTCGTCCGCCTACCAGACCGAGATCGCATAATGCCCCAGACACTAGCTCCGAAGCCGCGTATCAAGAGTTTCTGCATCATGAAGCGGTCAAACTGAAAGCAACCGACCAGACGCTCCGGCGCCAGTTCGAGGCGAAGGAGCTGGCCTTGCGAACAACGCTCTCCGAAACGTCGATGATTAGTGCGAGCATCCGAGGCAGGATTCTACGTGAATTCGATAGTGAATCGCAGCAATCGAAGCGTTGGATCGAGTTTGCCGTATCCAAGAAACAACTCCCCTCTTTCGTCGATTGGCAAAGGCGGGTGGTGAAGAGAGGTTGAGCCTGTGGGTTTTTGTTTCGTCGCCCATCTCTGCCTCGGCTTTCTTGCGATTTCGGCAGAACTTGAATCTTCCCTCGCTAGAAATGACAATACCCTCTCTCATCATGTTTAATTTCCTTCATGCCGCCGACATCCACCTGGACAGCCCGCTCCGAGGGCTCGACCGCTATGAAGGTGCGCCCACCGAAGAGATTCGCGGTGCAAGTCGAAGAGCACTTGAGAACCTGGTCGAGTTAGCGATTCGGGAGCGTGTCGCATTTGTCGTGCTTGCCGGCGACATCTATGACGGCGACTGGAAAGATTTCGATACCGGTCTGTTTTTTGTGAAGCAGATGAGCCGATTGCGGGAAGCTGATATTCCGGTATTCGGAGTCCAGGGGAATCACGATGCTGCAAGTAAGATTACCCGAAGTCTGCGTCTTCCCTCGAATGTCCATATCTTTTCGACTGCCGCTGCGGAAACTCAGCGTCTGGACAAACTGAATGTCGCAATTCACGGGCAGAGCTTTGCGAGCCAATGCACGGCTAATGACCTGGCGAAGAACTATCCGGTCGCTGTTTCAGGATGGTTCAACATCGGCGTGCTTCACACGAGCATGACCGGGCGCGATGGGCATGGCAGCTATGCGCCTTGCTCCGAAGCATGCCTGCGCGAGAGCGGCTACGACTATTGGGCATTGGGGCATGTTCATCAACGCGAAGTGCTCCCGGGCGTGCCAACCATTGCCTTTCCAGGCAATATCCAAGGACGCCACATCCATGAACTTGGCCCCAAAGGATGCCTGCACGTTCGCGTCGATGATCGGAACGCCGTAACGACCGATTTCGAGCCGCTGGACGTGCTTCGCTGGGCGGCCGTGACAATATCCCTTGATGGCGTGCAGGAACGAAACGAAGCATTCGAGCAGATTGACGGTGCGCTGCGCGGCGTCGTTGAAGAAGCCGAGGGTCGGCTGATCGCCACGCGCATCATTCTTACAGGCGCGACGCCACTGGCGTCGGATATCGCGGCGAATCCCAAACAATGGACCGCCGATGTTCGTGCAACAGCGTTGGATATCGGAGCCGATAAACTTTGGATTGAGAAGATTAAGCACGAGCTGTCAGCACCGCACGACCGCGATTCGGGGAGCGGTGACGATACGCCCTTCGCTGAAGTTGCTGCCATCGTTGCCCAGCTAACTGCTCCCGAACAAGCTGCTAGCGAACTTGGAATCGACTTCACTGATCTGGAGCGAAAGATCCCTATTGAAATCAGAGAGGCCATTAATAGTTCCGATGCTCAGTGGTGGCGAGAGATTCTTTGCGAAGCAGAAGCCAAACTACTTGTCGAATTGAAAAGGTAGCCGCGTGCGACTTGAGCAACTCCGACTGATCGCCTGTGGGCCATTCACCGAATGCACGATATCGCTGCATCCGGGGATGAATGTGCTCTACGGACCGAACGAGGCGGGGAAAAGCTCGGCCTTACGCGCCGTCTGTTCCTTATTATTTGGCTTTAATCATACGACGACCGACGATTTCGTTCACAACTACCAACAGCTTCGCGTTGGCGGGGTATTGCTCGACGCCCAGGGAAATCGACTCGAATGCGTCAGACGCAAAGGACGAACATCTACGCTCCGAGATGGTGACGACGATAAGCCGGTCGATGAAAACCTACTGCGCACGATGCTCGGCGGAATTAGCGAAGAGTTCTTTGGAACGGTCTTCGGGATCGACCATGCTCGACTGCGCGAAGGAGGTGCGGAAGTCATTCGCGGACAAGGTCGCATCGGAGAGCTCTTGTTTGCCGCCGGCGGCGTCACCCACTTGCGAGAAAAGCAGCTCGCCCTAGAGGAAGCCGCGAGTTCGCTCTACAAACCTGCCGGTAGAAACCCTAGCCTCAACGCTGGGCTGTCGCAGTTGAAGCAACTCAACGACGAAATCCGCGACCTGCAACGATCTCCAGAAGAATGGGGTCGGCACGACGCGGAGCTTCAACAGCTGACCGAGTTGGAGCAATCCTTACGGCAGCAACTCTCTGACGCCCAGACGAAAAAAGCACGACTTGAGAGAATTCGCTCCGCCCTAGGCCTACTTGCTTCATGGAAAAACAAGAAGTCCGAACTGTTGGCCCTCGTCGATGTGGTTTCATTGCCATCCACCGCGGAGGAGCGATTTCGCGAGGCGCGAGAAAAGCAGATTCGCGCTACCGCCGCCAAGACGAAGGCGGAAGAGCGGATAGCAACCCTCCGCGAACAGCTTCAAAACGTCAACGTCCCGACGGAGCTACTCGACCATGCGGGCGCAATCGACCAACTCTACAAGCGACTTGGCAGCCACGAGAAAGCGGTTGCCGATAGCGCTGTGCTGGCCGGTCAACAGCGAACTGCACGCGACAATGCCAAACGCTCCATCGAAAAGCTTGGATGGGATCTCACTCTTGATAAGGCAAGCGAACAACGGCTCTCAGACGACAAGAAGGCGCGAGTTCGCGCACTCGCAAATCGCCACGGTGAGGTTACTCAGAATTGCACTCTGCAAAAGCAAACTGTGGAGCGACTCCGCCGCCAGCTAGACGAGTGCAGCACTCAAATCCGTAGCCTGCCCTCTCTTCAGTATCCCCCTTCTCTCAAAGAGGCATTGGCTTCGGCCACTGGTCCCCTTGAGTCGCACCGCCGTATCGATGAGCAGCGTCGCAATGTTAATCGCCTCCAGAAAGTGACGGCTGATACGTTAGCCCGGCTACCGCATTATGAGGGCACGCTTGAACAAGTCTGCCTGCTTAAGACGCCGACGGAAGAGACAATCGACCGGTTCGATGAATCATCAAGAGAACTTGCTGGCGCCAGAAAGCGCCTGATCGATCAGCGGTCTACCCTTTTGTCCGATACGCAACGTCTCCAGCAAGAATTGGAAGCGTTAGAACTTGCTGAGTCCGTCCCTACCGAAGAAGACCTGGCATCGGTACGCGAACTGCGAGACCGCGGCGTTCGCCTTGCATTACAGACTTTAGGCGGAAAGGAGATCGACCAGGAAGCGGTCGCATCATTCGCGAAAGAAGCCGGCGCAGCGGACTTGCGCTCGGCGATTGAGCCAAGTATTCGGCAGGCTGACGGCGTAGCAGATCGCTTGCGTCGGGAATCAACAAGAGTCGCCCAGAAGTCAAGCTTACTCGCTCAGATCCACACTCTTCAGACTAGGACAGGCGCGATCGATAGTGAGATTGCAGAGAACGACTTGCAACAATCTTCCTGGACAGCAGATTGGGAAGACGTGTGGCATGAGGCGCAGATCGCACCTGCAACGCCAAGCGAGATGCGCGCCTGGCTTCGTAAGCATTCGGAACTCATCGGACTTGCCGGTGAATTAGCAGCGGCAAAAGAATCGCTTGCGACGGATCTCGCTCGCGTCAATGTATTGCAATCGCGTCTGTCGGCCGAGCTACTTTCCTGCGGTATCGAGGAGCCACAAGATGCCGGACTCGAACTGTTACTCCAGCTCGCCCGTGACCACGCCGAAAAGGCAGACGCCGTTCTACAAGAACATCACCGCTTAGGAGCGGAACGAACTCGCTTAGAACAGGCGCTCGCAGAAGCGGAGCAAGGGCTAAAGATTGCAGACGATACCCTAGATAAATGGCGAGAAGATTGGGCCGCAGCACTCGTTCCCCTACAACTCGATGCCGACGCGTTGCCGGAACAGCTCGAGGCGGTTCTTGCGAATTTGGACGAACTGTTTCGAAACCTCGATGCGGCCGAAGGATACCGCACTCGTATGTGGGGCATCGACCAAACCGCAAAAGAGTTTAGCCAGGCTGCGTCTGATCTTTGCGAGATTATTGCTCCTGATTTGACAGGGCAAGCCATCGAGCAGCTGGTGACAACGCTCAATCAACGATTGAGTACGGCGAAAGAAGCTCGTCAGTTGGCCCAATCTCTTGAAGAGCGGCTGGCTACAGAACAACAGACCATCGACGAAGCAGGCCACGATCTAGACGCGAGCAATGCCGCACTCGATGTCCTCCTTGAAGAAGCGGCCTGCAACTCGCTTGCTGATTTACCTGCCGCCATCGAGAGGTCAGCCGCGAAGACGAAGCTTCAATCCGATCTCGGTGACCTAGAGTCCCAGCTGTTGCCGTTCTGCGCTGGCAGGAAGCTGGAGGAGTTTGTCGCCGATGCGGAAACCGAGAACGCGGACCGTTTGCCTGCCGATATTGAAGAACTCAGCGGAGAAGTAAACTCTTTGCATGAGCAGCGCGACGAAGCGATCAAAGGCATTGAACGCCTCAAGGGAGTTCTCAATCAGTACGCCGGGGCTGCCGCTGCTGCTGAAAAAGCGGACGAACGGCAATTCTTGCTATCCCGACTCGAAGCTGATGCCAGAGAATATGTCGTCGCAACCGTTGCCAGTCGCCTACTCCAGCGAGCAGTCGAAAGATATCGAGAAAAAGCTCAAGGCCCCGTCTTGTCGAAGGCATCGACATATTTTGCTAAGCTTACTTGCGATGCATTCAGCGGTCTACGCGCCGATTATGATGAGGGCGGACAAGAAGTCTTGGTCGGCGTGAGGAAAGGCGGCACCACGCTCAGAGTTGAGGCAATGAGCGAAGGAACCCGGGACCAACTCTACTTTGCACTCCGTTTGGGAACTCTGGACCATTGGTTTGAGCGGCATGAGCCGATTCCGTTCGTGGTCGACGACGTTCTTCTGACGTTCGATGACAATCGTGCCACGGCGGCGATCAAGGCATTGCTCGAACTGTCCACGCGAACTCAAGTGCTGCTTTTCACCCACCACGAACATTTGGCAGCGCTTATTCGCCAAGTTGCCGCCACCCAAAAGAATGGAGCCCCGGTCAACATCGTGTCGGAATGGAATAGCGCCATTTCTTCGTAAGTAGATCGGAATCGATTGGCTTCTTGCTTGCTCGATGAGTAGCGACAGAGGATAGGAGCGTTCGCTTCGCGTCTTCCGGAATTCGGGAGGACGCGAATACGCGATATCCGGAAGAAGCGATTGCCCTCTCGCTTACCCTCGCATCCCTCGCAAGAAGACCTGCGCACAGGTTTCCTCGAAAAGCTCTCGCTCTTCTTCAAATCCCGGATTGTTGCTCGGTCTCTTAAGCAGGCCTAGCCGCTCGGCTTCACGCTCGACGCCGCGAAGATTGTGCTTCACCGCCCGGAGAAGCGATCGAAGCAACTGACTCTTATTAAGACTGGCACCCGTATTGTCGCGCAAGATCATGTGCAAACTATTGACCAGATCGTTCAGCTCGGGCGTCAACACGACCTCAATTGTCGAATAACGCTGAGTCGTTCGTACCGGCTGCCTTACAGGAGAGTGAGCGGCGACAACCTTGACGACCGCGGGGTGAGGGCGTGGGGGAACGATGGCAATCGGCTCTTCGTAGGAAGACTCTTCGGCAATCTCAGGTAACGGATCGAGCGCAGCTCCAAAGTCAGTGTCTTTCAAGAAGCGATTCACCGAACTGGTCGGTTGCGGTTTGGTCAGTGCCTTGGCCATTCTCCCCTCTCCTATCCGTTGGCTCGTTTTTGTTCTCTGTGCGGCCGGGAACGGATGAACGTGTCTCTGTTCACAATCCGCTGCTCAATCTCACGCGCGAGCGCGCGATACTCGTCCGCACACTTGTGCCGCAACAATTTCTTGTCCTGAAAGAGCGTCTTTCCCTCCCCAGAAATGCGTTCGAGCACGACGCTTTGAGAAATCGTCGATTTGAATCCACGCCCAGGAAACACCGCATTGATGATCGATTCGATCTCCACCCACAGCTTAGAAGCCCGTTTTACAGCGCAGATCACTACTCCGAGAACTTCCAGATGGCGATTTCGCGTGCGGCGGACATCGGCAATGTCGTTGATCGCGTCGCTGAGGCCGCCAATGGCGAGAGGTTGCGGAAATACCGAGATCAAAAACCAATCTGCGCTTGCATAGCTTGCGACGGTTCCCACATCCCCAGGAGACGGCGGAGTGTCGAGAAACACAATGTCATAATGCTTTCTTGCCTCTTTCAGCGGTTCGTTCAGCACCGCGGTTTTGTCCACGAAACGGCGGTTACGGTTCAATTCTGATTCCAGAGAAGAGAGCTGTTGCCGAGACGGCACAAGATGCACCCCTTGAGGGAGATTGTCCGAGATGATCAGGTCTTGTAACGTCTCCTCACCTATCAGCAGTTCATACGTCCCGGCGAAGGAATGCGTGTCGACTCCCAAAAGCTTCGTCGAACCAGCAGTGGGATCTAGATCGATGACGAGCACCCGATAACCGATCTCTCCGAGCGCTGCCGCTAAGTGAACCGTATTGGTGCTCTTCCCGACTCCCCCTTTTTGATTGCCCACGGCAATCACGGCCCCGAGCGGTTTTCCCGTGCTTCGCTTGAATGGCTTAATCTTGGTCATGGCTCTGATTACCTCTTCGTTCCCCGGAACACGCGATAACGGGAGTTCCGGCTTGGCAATCACATTGGAGCGAGTCCAGGAATCGAGCAAGTTTATTC
>CAZGMU010000035.1:0-12170 GCA_964526975.1 uncultured Planctomycetaceae bacterium | reverse complement strand
GCCAGTAGGCGCCGGATCGCCGGTCTTCGCGAGGACGCGAAGACCCGTCGTCAGGTGATCGCGAGTCCCGGTGCTCCCGAGGTCGCGGATGCCGGAAATCGTGACCTCGCGTTGTCGCGTTTTCCTGAGCACCGGTGATCGCGACTGCCGGATTGAAGCTATTGTGTTGCCTTCGTGCGTTGTCCGGAGTTCGGGAGTACGAAAGGCCGTGATATCAGCCGCTTACGATGCCGCCGCGTCCTCGCGAGGTCCGGAGAACGATTGGGCAGGCCGTTGGCAGTGCTCGCGAGAGCCGGAAGACCGGAAAGCAGGAGAACAGGACCGCGCGAGTTCGGGGGTTCGCGATGTCCGGTGCTCCGGGGGGCGCGGATGCCGGAGTGCGCGAAGACCGGTCATCCGGTGATCGCGAACTCCGGGACGAATGGGACGGCTCTCGAAATGCACTTACTGCGTGGAACTCCGACGGCTCGTCATGCACGTTGATCGCGTCAATCTCCTGTAATCGCGAATTCCGGAGAACGCGATATCGTGAAAACGTACGGAAACAGGCTGGGAGAGGGGAGACGGTGAGCGCCGCTACCTATCGCCGTTTGACTCCTGCTGCCAACGCGGGTTTGCTGGTTGATAGCTCCATTCCCGGTTCGTAAGGAGTCGGAATAGGCGCTTGTAGTTTTCCATCGCGACTTCGGGCGAGTCATCAGGAAGCGAAATAAAGTGAAATTCATTTGTCATTGCATCGAAGGGGAGACGAAGACGAACTTTGCCGCACTTTTCGACTAACAATCTCACTTCTTCAGCTTCGGCCTCCGTCAACGGATGATTCTCTAGGCTCTCGAATCGTCTAACATCGGCGCCCAGATCCTCAAAGTGGTACACATCGGCATAGTGATCACGAAACCAGCTCATAAGCATCTGCCACTCGCGGCCAGTAATCGGCTCCAATCCGCCCTGATGCGACCTCGCTGCGTCAAGCCGATTCGGAATAACACTTTGAACCACTTGGCTGATCTCCGGTAGCTCTCGGCTCAAGCGTTCTGCGGCAGCAAATAGCTCCTTCCCCAGACCAACACCGTGATCATCTAGTTTCTGAAGTCGCTCGCGTCGCGCCGAATCGGCTTCGACAAGCCCGTCATCTCCATCAACGGGTGGCGTGTACACTCGCGTGGTCGGCTTGTTCGCTGCTCGATCATCGCTGGTGATGGAGGAAGTAGGGGAATCGGAACGAACAATTGATCGCAGCGGTTCAAACAGAGCCGGACAAAGTATCCAGACAATCGCCGCAACGCCGAACAGGCCAATAGCGACCTGTTTAACTGCTTGAGTAGTTGACGAGTGATTGAACATTCAGAAGAACTGCCGGCACGAATTGAACAATTGGCCCGCCCTTCATGATAAGAACTCGCCCACGGTGATCCAAGCAGGGCGCTCCATTCGAGTGTCCACTCGCGATCCGTCACGCACCTTAATGACAATCGATGACTCTGCACGCCACGCGATTGCTGTCCTCTGTCGCGAAGCGACAATGAATCGAAACAATCGCATTTGGCTCAACAGGAGTGATGGTGATGACAGCATGGTCGGAGACGGAAGCTGCCATTCTGCGCGCACTTGCTTTCCAGGTTCGCATTTTAACCGCAGAACAAATTGCCCGCGGGTGGTGCGCTGGAAACGACGAACTTGCTAAGGAAGCGTTGGCCCGACTCGGACTCGCTCGGCTCGTCTCACATCGATGGGTCGAGGCTCATCAACCGGTCCCAATGTCGAGACCTCTCTACCGCTGGCAGCCGGGGAAGCTTCCTCCATTCGACCGCGACTTAGTGGCCGTCGCCGACAAGTCGTGCAGGCGATGGAATGATCGACTGCTCGGCGCCATCGTGTACTTTGCATCCCCATATGCATCGCGTTTGTTCGGCGCTTTTCACGACGCACGCCATCTCAAGGATTGCGAAGTCACCCACGATCTTCAGCTTTCCGAGGTATTTCTTCACTATGCGAACAGAACTCCTCGGCTGGCGAGTCGGTGGCGAGGCGAGGGGAGTTTCCCCAAGCTTGGATTCGCCATCAGAGGAATGAAAGACCCGGACGCATTCCTTGTCAATCAAGAAGGCCAGATCGAACGGATTGTCGAGCTCGCGGGCAAGTACTCGACGGAGCATCTTAGAGCATTTCACAATCACTGCTCAGGGGCCGCAGCCCAACGGCTGCGTGCATACGCAATGAGACGGCCTAGCTGTACGCTCGCTAAACTCTATCCCCTAGAAGGAACAGGATACGAGCTATGGTGAAGAACCAATCGATTGACGGGGAAGCGGCTATTCTCGAACATATCTGCCGTTATCGCATCACCGTTCCGGAAGCAGTCGCCGGGCTTTCTCTGCTAGGCAACAAGTCAGTCGAAGTCGCTCAACAAACGCTAGACGTCCTGGTTACAGCAGGACGCCTACAACGTTCGCCGTTGGTCGCTGGTATTTCTGACCGCGAGTCCTACTATTATCTATCGACGAAAGCAGCGACGACTCTCGGCGTAGATTTGAGTTGGGCTAGTCGTTTACGACGCGATGAGCTTCTTGAGCACTATGCACGCGCCATTTTCTGCTGTACGGGCACCGTGTTTCGACAACTTTTTACGCGCGCCGAGTTTGTGGAGAAGTTTGCGAGTATCTGGTTCCCAGGACAGCCGCTGAGCTACTACCTGGAACGCCAGGACGATCGACCGGTACGTCTAGCTTATCTCAAGCTAGATCGCGATGGCCACGGGAGATGGGAGCGTCTGATTGATTCGTGCTCGTCTTTCCTGCGCCAAAGAACCTGTCCGCGAAAGGAGAATCCGCTGTATGCCAAGCAGGTGCGAGCGTTTTCAACGCTAGTCGCAAAGGGCCAGTTCCAGTTCACTGTGCTGACTGCCGTGCCCGAGAAGAAACTGGCGATTGAATTGGAACTCGACCGGCGTTCTCTGTCTTGCAAGTCGATTCCACCGATCGAGGTTCATGTGGTTCCAGGGCTACTCGATCTCCTATACCCACCACCCCAGGTTCTCGGTTAGTCATACTGACAAGAAAGTGAGGGGCGTGGGGATTTTCCCACGCCCCAGTGCTAGCTTCCGTGTTCTCTGTATCCGAGCATTCGCTTAGGTACTGAGATACTCCATAAGCGTTGCGCACTTACCTTTCATGTGAGAGCTTCATTGAAGGAGCGGGGCGATCATTGCCGCTCGCTCAACTTCGGTTTGTGGAGCCTGGATAGGCTATATTCTGTTCTGCATGTTCTAGTTCGCGCTGCTGGCGTCGCCAATTCAGGCGGTAATTGCGCCGGAGTGTCACCGCCACACTCAAAGCGAGGAAGAACAGAAGGGAAAGGTGAGTCGACTCCTTGGAATGCGCTCGTCTCAAAGCCAAAGAAAGGGGTGGAGAGCAAAAGCTCTCCACCCCAGGGAACTAGAGGTCTCCCTCATCCCAGCCTTCCAGCAACGCGATGTGCAGCCAGCAATCGACGCAACTAAATGCGTCGAAATGCTTGGGCCGCGCATCCCTAGGCAACTGCACGATTGGTTCCATGTAGTCCACTAGGACCACATTTCTCCACTCGCGCAGCGCCCGCCAGAAAACCGGGGGAGGAATCCCCAAAGGCTTCTTTTCGGTCATATGCACCTCCTTTTTTTCGTTAAATGAGCAACTGCTCAGGAGCGGAACTGCCGCTCCGCGACGGTTGGCCGTCGGGGAAAGACAGGGTGGGGAGGTGCGGATGCCGATGAGAGTGATTTGCAAAGTGCGTGGTACTCTCGGACCAAATGGATGGATTGACGGAAGTCGCTCCAGCGACCATTGCCAACGGGACGGGTAAGGACGACATCGATTTCGTCGAACAAACCTCTCGGGGGCCGCCCTCGGGCAGCCCCACAAAACCTAAAACCCCAATGCCGATCTTCGATCAGCCCCGCCTCCGACTTGGGATCGAACACAGTTGAGCGCTTGGGGTCTTCCAGAAGGAGGACTTCTCAAGCTGGCTCAAGGCCCGAAACAAATCGGGAAGCTCGTCCATCGGAACATACTCGGAGTGGTGGAGTTTACCGCCACCGAGTTTCCAACGTCCGACCTTCAGGACGTACTCGTTCTTCCGGTATCCTCCGGACGGAAAAACAAGAACATCGAGCTGACCGGAACGGAAACAGTCCACCATTTCGGGCATCGTTCCGTTCTGGAACGGAAGCCCGCAAGATCGACAGAACCGCTCGTCGACCTTCGGTGGAAAAAACCATCTCCACGGCCATCTTCGTTGCCATTGCTTTCCATTTCTTCGTACACGATACATGCCGGTTCCTCCCAGCAAGTCAGCGACTGCACTCCACTGAATGTCAGCCGCCTACGTTAATCAAACATCCGCAGCGTTCATTCTTTTTCCATGCTCCCGAACGCCAGGGAGCGAATCAAAACCCTCTAAGGGGTTCGTGAAGCACGGTTGCTTCGAGTGGATTCTATGGAGCGGAAAAGACGACGCCGACTCCGCGAGTGAAGAGTTGTTGTTCGCGCTCGCGCAGGCTGATGTCTGGGAATGCCGAGCGAAGTCAGGCTGTGAAGGGAATTTTTAAGGCTACGGCAACGGACGAACTGGACACTTGGGCGAGCTCGCGCCGGGTTAGGATTTTTCGACCCTGGCTACAGTGTCGGGCGGCTCAATCGCAGAGAAATCTGCCGATTCGCCAGGGATTCGGCCTGAAGGCCAACGCACCGCATCAAGCACAAACGATTCCGATTCATCTACTGGTTGTCGTCCGAAAACGACGATCTCAGCGCCCCGACGAATCGCGCCTCGTGAAGCGGAAAGGCGGCACGTTTCTTTGTTCTCATTGCACGTTCTGCTCTGTTGCAAAAGTCCGTCGCATGCATCCGCTCCACGCTCGATGAATTCAGTTTCTCTTGCAACGCGACAAATCAAACCGCCGGGCGACACCAGCTTCCGGTTAATTTCTCCTATGTCGCGTTTTCCCATACGCCGCGAAATCCAAAGCGGTTGTCGTCGATCAAATAGTTCGCCGATGTTGAGCGGGGATCTGCCGCTGCATTGTCGATGACTTCGACAGGCGACTCCTGGTCATGGAAGCGTCCACGCACGCGGCCTGACTCATGGCACTATGCAGCCGTCGCCGGTCGTGCAAGCTGCAACACGGTTTCCGCTGGCGCGGACCCTCCGAGTTTCGCTTGCACGATGCGCTGCGCCCGGCTTTCTCGGCTGCGGGAGCGTGTCCATGAGGCCGCGATGGGCGTGGCCTCGCCACGAACTGGAGATCAAGCCATGTCAAAATACAACAAATACAAAGAGCGCAGCAGCAAATCACCGACGCACATCGCCTATCAAGTCCGAGATCAAGACGACAAACAGTCCTTCTGGACTCGCATCGGCGCCGCATGGACGAACGCTGACGGCAAGGGATTCAATATCCAGCTCGAATGCGTGCCGCTCAACGGTCGCATCACGCTTCGCGTCGCTGGAGAGAAAGAAGAATAGTCATCGAGCGTGGAGCGGACGATTGCGTCCGCTCTATCGCCGCTTACAAGTAGACACGCATATGAAAAACAAACTTAAGGTGCTCGCCATCGCCTATCACCGAAACGGCATTGGAGGCGCACCTTTTAATGTCATCATTTTCTCAGACGACGACGGTGCCAGTAGGAAACTCGCCATTGTGTTTGACGCACCATACCACGTCGCCGTTCTAGACATCGCTAAGCTAGCCGAACTGGATGTCCGCTTCGGCTCAAACTCCTGGAGAGGCGACGAGTTCGAACCAGGGCTTCGCGCCGAAATCACACGCCACTGGAACAATCAACCATAGGAGAAACCACCATGACTCGCACTATCGTCAATCCATTCTTCGATCGCCGTAACCGTAAGCCCAAACGTCGTCGCACTAAGAAACAGTATGCCGAACTTCCCATTGCGCCCGTCAACGCCAGCCCCGTGCCGCATTTAACCAGCCTTTACCACTCCTCGACGGCGGGCAATTACGGCGACCGTAGCTACCCCGGCAACTGCGGCGGAAATCTCATCAAAGACCTTTTACGCTTCTTCAACGCTAAATCGGTCTATGACCCGATGACCGGCAGCGGCACCTGTCGCGATGTATGCAGCGAACTAGGGATTCCATGCTGGTCGAATGACCTGCATCAAGACTTCGACGCTTGCGACCCTCGCAATCTGCCGGAAGAACGCTTCGACTTCGCGTGGATTCACCCGCCTTACTGGCGACAAAAGATCTACAGCGACGACCCTCGCGACCTGTCGCGCACCCCCACGATGGCCGCCTTTTTGAAGGGGTATCGAGCCTTAATCGCAAATTGCAGGACCGTGCTCCGTCCAGGCGGCAAGCTCGCCATCCTAATGGGCGACTACACTGACCGAGAAGCAGGCTTTGTTCCGCTGGTCTACTACACGAAGCAACTCGCCTTCGATTGTGATTTGCGGCAATGCTGCACTGAAATTATCCGCTTCAGTCATGGAGCTAGCAGCGGCAAAAAGGTTTACCGCTCCAGCTTCATTCCGGGACTGCACGACGTCTGCGTTATTTTCGAGCGGTGAGCCGCTGCTTTCCCGGCATCTCGCGATTTCTGCTTCGGGGCAGCATTTGACCTGCGCAATATCATGTAATACCATAGGTTACATGAGACGAGACAGCCGACTTTCGGGGGTGCTTCACATTCTGCTCCACATGGCACAGCGGGAGAGCCCAGTTACCTCGGAAGACCTCTCCAAGATGATGGCAACCAATCCGGTGGTGATTCGACGAATAATGGCCGGACTTCGGCGGCAGGGATATGTGCATTCAGAAAAGGGACATGGCGGCGGCTGGACGCTGGCCTGCAATCTCTCGAAAGTGACGTTGCGCGACATCTATGTGGCGCTGGGCAGCCCTTCGCTTCTCGCCATCGGTAATCGCACCGAAGCGCCCGGCTGTCTCGTGGAACAGGCCGTGAACGCCGCTCTGGAGCAGGCATTCCATAACGCTGAGCAGTTGTTGCTCACTCGCTTTGGTGAAGTCACGCTGGCCATGCTCAGCACCGACTTCCACGCGCGGATGGTGGCTCGTGGCCATTCTCAACGAATGGAGGAATATGTGCATGCCTCCTGAGTCATCCACTCCCCAATTTGCATTCTCGGATGCCGCACACGTCGCTCGATATGCAGAAGGTCCGCCTCGCATGGTGCCGGGGTTTTTCGACATGCACCGCATGACGACGCTCTTGCTGGCCGAGCGTGTCCCGGAAAGGGGTTGTGTGCTCGTCGTCGGGGCGGGAGGCGGATTGGAGTTGAAGACGTTTGCTCACGCTCGGCCGAGTTGGACCTTCGATGGAGTCGATCCCTCATCAGAGATGATCCGGCTGGCCGAGCGGACGTTGGGGCCGCACGTTTCGCGTGTTCGGTTCCACGAAGGAACCATTAATGTCGCACCAGCAGGGCCATTCGACGCGGCGACCTGTCTGCTGACCATGCATTTCCTCGAACACAAGGAGCGTCTACGAACAGCAACCGAGATTCATCGACGATTGAAGCCAGGTGCTCCGTTTGTGGTGGTCCACTTGAGCATTCCAGCAAATGGAGGAGGGCGAGCGCCCTGGATGTCCCGTTTCGCCTCTTTCGCCAACTCTTCCGGTCTAGGCGCCGACGACTCGCGAACTGCCCGCGCGGCAGTCGAGTCCCATTTGAACATCCTCACGCCGGAGCAGGACGAAGCCATCTTGCATGAAGCCGGATTCTCGAACGTCGGCTTGTTCTATGCCGGATTCACATTTCGCGGATGGGTTGCATATGCCTGACGGGCTGCTCGCCACCGACATTTGAAGCAATACTCGCAGTCAACTCAACGCGATGCCCATCAGGATCGCTGACTACCGCTCGCCGCCCCCACGGCGACAGCTTAGGGGCCGAGACTCCTGTTCCGCCCGCTAACAGCAAAGCTGAATAGGCATCGTCCACCGAAGGAACCGAGAAGCCAATGCGGGCCGCACTAGTGCTTTGGCCGTCCTCCCCTAACGGATAAACTTCGAAGACTTGCCCTGCGTTCTCGTTCGCTAAGTGCAAGGGACCGTTTCCGTGCGAATGCCGCTCAAACGAAATCCCTAGCGCCGCATAGAACTCGGCCGCTCGGTCGAGATCGCGCGACCTGATTACAATCAAATTGCAGAATACCGCCTGTGCCGACATGCGATCACCTCTACTGTCTCGCTGCAATGGCCTTGCGCGACTTCGGAACTGCTGACGCCTCTCCGATTTCCAATGGACGCTCTTCTCCGTCCGCAAAGCGAGCGGAGATTCGCAGCGTAGCACCCATTGACTGGAGCACCTCACGAAGCGTGCTGACCAGGACATCGCTACGACGCTCGATCTTGGACACTTCCCCTTGCTGCTTGTTCAGCAGATTTGCCAGTTCCGCTTGCGACAAGCCCCGTTCTTTTCGCAACTCGCGAAGCCGCACTGGCTCCGGAGCAGAAGTAAATACCCGAGAGAGCAACAGCGACACAGTGCGACCATACGCCGCCTCTTCCTCAGCATAGACTTCATCGGCTTGCTCACCGTAGGCATGAGTCGCTGATGACGAGATCCCAAAGCCGTCTCCTGCCTTCCATTGAATGGCGACAGGATGTGCATCGTTCACAATGTCCAGATACCATATCCCGGTCGGCTTCTTCGGGTGATCGAGAGTGATTGTCGCTTTGGGAAACCGCTTGCGAAGCTGCTGCTCCAAAGATTCGATCTGGGTTGAGGATGTTTTTGCCATGTCGTTGTCCAGTCCGTTTGCGGATTACTCTTCGAGTTCTACGCCAACTTCATCCAAGCCATATTTGCTAAAAACCACTTGCCCTGTCAGATGATCTCGAATCTCGATGGCGCCGTTGCTCCGAATATAGGTGCTGTGTCCACGGCTGCGGTATCGCACAAGGTCTTCTCTGCCGGCAATTTCTCGGGCCTGATCCTCTTGCGGCGGATACATCCGGCCATCGGTCTGCCAGTTCTCAGGCTGATAGGGAATGTCGGTCAGTTCATCCTCGACTTCGCAGAGCGTTCGGCTCAACAACTCTAAGGCGCCATCAACAGTGCTCACTGGCGGCGACGCCGTTAGTCGTCTCAGAAACTCGGCGAATCGTTCTTCCTTGGTCGCTTCGCTCATGAACCCGTAGTCTGACGGACGTTCTTGCTAGAAAGCATCGAATCGTTCACCCGACCATCCTTAAGGAATATTAGCTTAAATGAATTATTCTGTCAAAGTAATAAATGTCCGGGGCTTCGACAAGCGCAACTGCCCTGACAAATTGAGATTCTGGTCTATTCCATGCCGTGCAGTAGAGCAAGAAAACGGGTTCCTTCCAGCGGAACGTTCGCGAAGCCAGTTCCAGGCTCTCTCGTTCCACGATACCGGCGAACTCTGACGCGGTCTTTGATCGCCGACCTCCGTCAGTCGCGTAGGGAGCGACAGTTCTGCAAACGAACATGGGCGTTCCCTTTGGGCCGGGCTGCTCCGGGCTCCGCTACACGCTTGGTCTCGCGGAAAACGCGAGACCGCTTCGCGCCCTGCACATCCTTAACGCTACAAGCACCGACACTGTCCGCCGACTCCAAGAGGTATCTACGTTCCGGGGGCTTGCAGCCTCCGCGCCGTCAAGGATGCGCTCCGGCTCCCCCCTGCTGATTGCCGCAAGGCTAGTCAGGTTCAGCAGCAGCGAACCTGCGCTTTCAAAAGGGGTTCGTGAAGGAGTTCGCGTCGACCTGCTTTTATGAATCAGTGGACCGGAGGAGGTGAGCCAAGAAGGGAGAGGATTGCAGAAAAAATTGCTATGTCACGTCGCGTTGGTGCCGCACCGAGTCGCTCGATGTCAGGCTACGCCACATGGGGACGAAATCGGCACGGCGTGGATTGCAATTTTCATCGCTGTTAGATTCAATCAGGTCTACTGGACACTTAGGTAATAGGATTTCGAGCGAGTCGCGATCACGAAGGGTCGCGCGTATTCCACCGTGGCCTTGTGATCCCACTTGTCAGATCAGAGCAAACGCGAGGGGCGCCGAATGCAACTGCGATCCATAAAGATACAAGGGTTTCATTGCTTCGATGAGGCAGTGGAGCTGGAGCTGGATAGCCTTACGACGTTGATCGGTTCCAATGGGTGCGGGAAGTCGGCCGCACTGACTGCATTGACGCGCCTCTTCGGTACCTCGCAAGCCGTTCGTCATATTCGGCAAACAGATTTCCATCTACCTGCAGGCAAGACCTACGATGACATTGAAGAGCTATCTTTGACGCTTGAAGTCATTCTCGACTTTCCTGAGTTGGAAGACGGAGAGCCGACCGGCACTGCGGTCCCCGAGTGCTTCAATCAAATGGCGATCGAAGAAGAAGACGCAACACCCTACTGCCGAATCCAATTGAGCGCGAAGTGGCGCCAAACAAATCTGAGTGAAGGTGAGATCGAGGAGTCCATATGCTGGATTACGTCTTCCGGCGAACCAACTCCAGACGATAAGAAGGCGATGCGCCCACATGAACGATCGCGGATTCATGTCCTCTATGTTCCTGCGATCCGCGAGCCAGCTAGGCAACTCCGCCAGGCTTCTGGAACAATTCTAAGCCGGTTGCTTCGAGCAACTAACTGGTCAGACGCGGGTAAGAAGGAAATTGAAAAAGCTGCGGCGAACGTTGCCAAAGTCTTCCGCGCCGAAGACGCGGTGGAACTGATCGAGTCCGAAACGGGTAAAACCTGGAAGCAGCTCCAAGACTTTCCGGACCTAGAAAATATCCAACTCCAGCCGCTTGAAAGCAGTTTGAGCGACTTGCTTCGTCATATAGACGTGCAGTTCACGGGCTCAGCAGGACAATCTTCGCTGGATGGAGATCGGCTTAGCGACGGCCTTAGATCGCTGTTCTACTTCTCTCTTCTCATCGCCTCGTTCCGCATTGAGCAAGAGGCCTTCAATAACGCCTGTGATGATGACACGGACGATGATGAACCGGCCTTTGTAAAGGACGGCCTAGCCCCCCCAGTATTGACCGTGTTCGCCATCGAAGAACCGGAGAATCATCTTGCGGCTCATTATTTAGGGCGAGTGCTTGGCATGTTGGCTGACGTTGCAAATAACGAGGCCGCTCAGGTCGTGCTCACAAGCCATTCGCCTTCCATTTTAGGGCGAGTTGATCCAGAGAACGTACGTCACCTTCGCCTCGACGATAAGCGGCGAACTCAAGTGCGTAAGATTAAGCTCCCTAAGTCATCGAACGGCGCATTCAAATACGTGAAGGAAGCAGTCCGAGCATTCCCGGAGCTTTACTTCGCGCGGCTTGTCGTACTGGGCGAAGGGGATAGTGAGGAAATCGTTATTCGCCATTTCGCAAGCAAGCACGGACTTGCGTTAGACTCCACCGCCATAGTGGTAGTTCCTCTCGGCGGGCGCTACGTCAATCACTTCTGGAAGTTGCTGACCGACTTGGAGATTCCTCACGTTACGCTTCTCGATTTAGACCGCGAACGAAGTGGCGGCGGATGGGGGCGAATAAAGTACGCGTGCAAGCAACTCGAATTGAATGGCGTGGCTAAGGCGGCTCTCTACAAAGTCAACGAGGGCGGAAAGAATAAGCTGATGACCGATGATGAGATTGGCAAGATCCACACTTGGGCCGTCACCGACATTTCAACGATGTTGGGATGGATAAGGTTGCTAGCCAAGTATTCCGTCTACTTCTGCTCGCCTTTGGACCTTGATTTCTTGATGTTGTCGACTTACCCCGAGGAATACAAGAAAACGGCTGTTCGTGGCCCGAAGATTCCCAAAGAAGGAACACTTGCATATGAAAAGCGGCTGAAAAAAGTCACCACTGCCACGCTCAAGGCAAGTAACTCAGGTGGTTCCACATTCTCTGCTGGGGAGAAAGCCCTGTTCTTCTGGTACGCCCATCTGTTTCTAGGTAATGGAAAGCCGACTACGCACATTTTGGCACTGAACGCGATTCGGACAAAAAAGCTGAAGGACAACTGTCCGCCAGTACTTTCCGAGCTTATTGAGCGAGTCAAAGAAAAGCTTGGAATCAAAAAGTGATGATTGTTTCCAAGGCGTCACGTGCTGAAAGCTGGTCCCCCGTCGAGATCGACGGGCTGGAGCCTGCTGCGGAAATCGCGGTAAGAGATTTG
>CAZGMU010000034.1:9568-19638 GCA_964526975.1 uncultured Planctomycetaceae bacterium | reverse complement strand
GGAGATGAGATTAGTGGTCCTATCCTCCTAGCTTTCTTCTCCGTGCCCTCCGTGTCTCCGTGGTTATTCTGATAAATCGGTAAGTTGTTTTTGAGTCATCCCTTAGCTCTCCAGCGTCGCCAAAGCAACCGCCAGCCGGCAGCCTTCGAGAAACTCAGGAATGTTGACGTATTCCTTAACCGTATGAATCTCATACTGGCCGGCGCCGAATGTGACCGTCGGCACACCATGCTTGTCGAGCCAATTGGCGTCGAGGCCACCGTTGGAAAAGACAGTAGTCGACTTCAAGCCGAGCGACTCCACCGCAACCTTGGCGCGGACCACTGCCGGCGATGTTTCCGCCAGATTAAACGACGGATAAGATGCTTTACTTGTAAATTTCACTTCAGCCGTTTCGCCATTAGCGTCTTTCACTTCTCCTTGAGCTTTGGCAAACGCTTCGCGATAACCTTGGCAGATGGCCGTGGCAAATTCCTCTTTGGGGCTGCGCGCCTCGCCGACCAGATGAACGTAATCGGTAACCACATTCGTCGCATCGCCCGCTGGCTTGCCTTCTTTGCCGCCGAAAATGCCAATATTGCTGGTGCCATTTCCGTCTGATTTGACGACTTTACCGAACCAGCCATTTTTGTGAGCTTCCGCCAGACCGAGCGCACCGACGAGCGTGGCCGAGATGCCTTTCTCAGGAGCGACACCTGCGTGCGAGGCCTTCCCCTTGATTTCAACATCCCAGTTCTCTTGTCCAACCGCGCCCACGATCAACTCCGAGGCCAGTCGAGCATCGACGTTGAAGCACATCGTCGGACCGCCTAAGTCAGCGGGATTAAGTTCGCGGGCTCCGTGCAAACCACTCTCTTCGCGCACGGTGAACAACAGCGTCAACGGCGGGTGAGGCAAGTTATGCTTGAGCAGTGTTTCGACGAGCGAAACTAGAACGGCGCAGCCAGTACGGTTGTCGCCGCCCAGAGCCGTCGAGCCATCGGTCTTGATAATGCCCCCTTCACGAATCGGCTTCGCGCCCGCGCAAAGCGGCACCGTATCGAGATGCGTGGAAAACATCAACCGATCGCCAGACCTCGTTCCCGGTAGCGTCACGATCAAGTTGCCAGTTTCAGTCGGCAGCGGAATACGCTTATGGGCATCGTCAAAACGGATGGCGGATGCCGGCACGCCCACCGATCTCAATTCATCCGAGACCGCCGCCCCAATCGCTTTCTCGTGCCCCGTCACACCTTCAACGGCCAGGAATTTCATCAGGTGATTTACAGCCGATTCGTCATCCAGCGGAATATTCTTGCTGCTCATGGTTTGCCCTTTTCAATGAAGATAGATGAGACGCGACGATGTATGGTTTACAGCCCCCAAGGCAGGCCAAGCATCTGCCAAACGGCGAACAACGCTGTCCACAGCAGGAACATCCAAACCACGTAAGGCAACATCAGCGCCACGATCGTGCCAACCCCTGCGTTCTTATCATACTTTTGTGCAAACGTAACGACCAACGCAAAGTAAGCGTTGAGTGGCGTAATCGAGTTAATCGGCGAATCGGCAACGCGATAGGCAGCCAGCACCGCTTCCGGCGCGACGCCAAGCTGCATCAACAGCGGCACAAAAATCGGCGCGAAAATCGCCCACTTGGCGATCGCCCCCGTGATCAAGAGATCAATAATGCCCACCACGACGATAAAACCGATCAGCAGCCACAGCGGCCCGATATTCGCTGTCTTAAGAACGTCAGCCATCTTCATGGCCGTAATGGTGCCGATGTTGCTGTAGTTGAAGTACGCCACGAATTGACTGATCACGAACAACAGCAAAATCAAGCTGCCCAAGCTAGAGAGTGCCTTCTCCATCGCCTTGATGATGTCCGTGAGCCCCTTCATCGTGCCCGCCCCCAGCCCAAAGGCGGCGCCAGTCATCAGGAACAACACCATGATCACACCGATCAACCCATTCATGAACGGCGAGTTGCCGATCAAAGCTCCAGTCTCTGGGTTTCGTAGCGGCGCGCCTTCCGGAATGGTCAGAAATCCAAAACCAACCAACACGCCAACCAGCGCGATAAATGCCCACATCAACCCGCGCGATTCGGCAGCGCTAAGCCCGCTGCCTTCCTCGGCTGGTTTCTCGCCTTGATAAGCGCCCAATCGAGGCTCAACAATCCGTTGCGTAATGAACGTGACCAGCACGGTCAAAAACAAGACCGAGGCAACGGAAAACCACAGATTGGCCGTGAGACCGATCGAAACATCAGGATTCACCAGATGAATCGCATCATTGGTGAACTCCGTAAGAATGGCGTCGAGCGGTTTGATCAACATGTTGACCGTGAAAGCGCCGGCCACCGCGGCAAACCCGGTCGCCAGCCCAGCCAGCGGATGACGCCCCACGCTGAGAAACGCAGTACCAGCCAGCGGAATCAACACCAGGTAGCCGGCATCCGCCGCGATGCTCGACAAAATGCCGACGAACACCAGGATGTAACAAAGAGCCCAACGCGGAGATACAGCGACCAGCTTACGAATCAGCGCATTTACCAATCCCGATTCCTCCGCCACGCCAACACCGATCATGGCCACGATAATCAGCCCCACCGCCGTGAAACTCATGAAGCTCGGGATCAGCGAAGAGTACATAAATCGCAGGCCTTCGATGGTCAACAAACTTTTGACAGCGATCGTTTCCTCTTGTACGTGGTGCGCCTTGAATTGCTCCTGCGAATAAGGATAGGAGTAATAGTCCGTGGTGATCTGCGGGACTACGCCTTCGACTTTCGTAGCGCCCGGCTCGATAACCTGCGTCGTGACACTCGTCCCAGCCAGCAAATGCGAGAGCGCGAGAATTAGAATAATGAGAATCAAAAAGATAACGGCCGGATGCGGTACCTTGTTTCCCACCTTTTCGACGACATCCAAAAAACGCTGCATCAAGGTCTTCGAAGCATCGTTGGACGGAGCCATGCAAAGGTCCTTTCGGCGAAAAGCTACGAGGGGATGACTCAAGAATAACTTCGGCAAACGGAATTCACCACAAAGGCACGGAAAAGAAATAGAGACAGAAACGAATCCTCGCTAATAAAAAGAAAAGACCATTATTGTCTCTACATCATCCTGATTTTCATTAGCGCGGATTAGTGGCAGTTAGTGTTTTCGTATCTCTTTCTGTCTTCTCCGTGCCCTCTGTGCCTCCGTGGTTATTCTGAAATCGAAAGTTATCGTTGAGGCGTTTCTAAATCGTTTATCTGAGCTACAAAGGCAATAGCCAGGGAACAAGTATCACGCACACGACCAGCACAATCAAGCTGAAGGGCACGCCGATACGCACGAAATCGCCAAAAGTATAGTTGCCCGGCGTAACCACGAGCGTATTCACCGGCGACGAAACCGGCGTCATAAAAGCGGTCGACGCGGCCAATGCCACGATCATGGCAAACGGATACGGCGATGCATGTAGTTGCTCGGCAATCGAAATAGCGACAGGCGCCATCAGCACCGCCGTCGCGGTATTGGAAATAAACATGCCCAGAATCGCCGTGATCGCAAACAACGTGGCAAGAACGGCGTAAGTACCCGCGCCGCCCACTAGGGCCATCAACCCATGAACCGCCAGCTCGACTCCCCCCGTCCGTTCCAACGCGATTGCAAACGGCAACATGCCCACGATCAACACGATGGTCTTCCAGTCGATCGAGCGATAAGCGCTGTTGAGATTAACGCAGCCCAACAGTCCCATCAGCAAGCAACCAATCAACGCGGCCTGCACGTTCGGAATAATGCCGCTTATCATCAGCCCCACCGCCAGCAACAGGCAGAATACAGCCTGCGGAGCCTTGCCTGCCACCGGCAGTACCTCCTCCAGTTCCATCGGCAGATTGAATACGACCAGATCCATCCCCTCGGATTGAATCTTCCGTATGGCTTTCCAAGGGCCGATCAGCAGCAACGTGTCGCCGATTTGCAGGGGCTCATGTTGCAAGTTGCCGACTTCGGCTTTCGCCCCACGGCGAAGACCAACGATAGTAAGGCCATAACGGCCACGAAAATTGCTTTCCAAAAGTGATTTACCGATCAGGCTCGATGTGGCCGGAACAATCACCTCGGCCATACCGATTTCTTGCGACAAATTCGTGAAGTACGTGCCGCTCAAAGGCAGCTCTTCCAACGAGTATTTTCTGCGCAGCGCGGCAACTTCGGCTGGATCGGCGGCCAGGTCGACGAACAGATTGTCACCCGCCCGCAGCTCGGTAGCGGGCGTGGGCTGAATCAATTTGCCGTCACGCTCGATGGCCACCAGCGTCGCTCCTGTGGTATCTCGAAGTCGCAATGGCCCGATCGCGCTCCCGGCCATGGGAGAGTCCTCCGCAATCCGAACACGGTGCTCCCGACCAGCTAATTGATAGGTTTTTACCCAGTCGCGAAGGCTAGGCCGTTGTGAATGCGAGCCATTCTGATCAGATTTGGGACTCAACCCCCGCCGCACCAAAAGCATGTAAATGATGCCCAACACCAAGATTGGTAAACCGAACGGAGTAAAGCTGAAGAAATTGAATCCCTTCTCGCCGTGACGAATGAGCTCGCTATTGACCACCAAATTAGGCGCCGTGGCGATCAACGTCGTCATCCCGCTGATCAAAGCCGCGGTGCTCAAGGGCATCATCAGCCCGCTGGGAGATGTCCCGACGGCTTGCGCAATCCGCAGCGCCACAGGGATAAAAATTGCCGTAACGGCGGTCGAGCTCATGGTCGCGCCCAAACCGCATACCACGATCATCAAGAGCACCAGCAGCTTGGCTTCGCTGCCGCCCGCCTTGGCCGTCAACCAATCGCCCAGAAGCCGCGCCACCCCCGTGCGAACCAATCCATCGCCAATCACGAAGAGCGCGGCAATCAACACGATATTCGGATCGCTAAAGCCAGCCAGCGCATCGCCCATCGTAATCACGCCCGTCAGCGGCAGCACGGTCAGCATGATCAGCGCGACGGCATCCATCCGTGGCTTATTGATCGCGAACATCACGATCGCCGTGGCAAGCAAAGCAAGAACAATCGCCAGTTGAGAAGTCATGAAGTACCACGACGTAAAAGTGAGCTCATGCTTAACGCCCCCAACAACCTCTTCAAAACAACCCAAGCAACCTTAGCGTCGGCCGCCAGGCCGAATCCCCACCAACATGCTCCACAACCACAAAAAAACACCCCCTCCCCCCTCAATATAGCCCTACATCACCCACGACGCATCCGCGCGTACATACAAACCGACGCCATTGCCGCGCAGCGCCTGTCAATTCCCTTAAAAGGCTCTATCGCGAAATCGCCATTTAGAAATTGTATTGAAACATCGCGCCAAGCCGCGAGACATCCGCACTTTGGCCGTTAAGATTTTCGCGATCGCCAAAAAGATATTCGATACCCAACGACATCCGCGGCACTGGCAGCCACCACAAACTGGCCGCGATGTACTGCGCAGAATCGTACGTCGTCCCCGCCTGCCCGGCGTTGTTGTCCACCGAAACGGTCGAATAAGTGAAGTTCGACAGCCACGTCTCGCTGTACCAGTGCTCGTAACTGGCGTTCCACGCCATGGCTTCCACCAGCTCCAGCTCGCCGGTAATCGGATCGACTTGCGCGTCGAAGCCCTGACCAGCCAAATCGTTGACGTAGCGACCCAGACCTGGCCCCCAATTCGCCTGCAACAAAATTCGACTGCGCGTCATCCCCGATGGATTCTGATCGCGCACCGGACTCGTCCCCATCAAAATCGCCCACGGGTGGAAGACGAGGCTTCCGCTAAGTCCACCACCAAACTCTTGCGACGTCTCGCCGCCAGTCGCTTCGAACCCGATCGTGCGCATAATCGCGGCGAGTTGGACATGCCCTCGATCGCCTTCATAGCGCAAGTGTGTGGCGAAATCAGGAACCTCCTGAACATTCGTGCCCAGCCCGTTGGTCGTGATGTCTGAAAAACAGCGCTCGATGCTAGTCGCCCAGTAGAAACGCTCGGCGATCGGAAGCGTCATTCGTGCGACGGGCTGCCGTTGGTTGGCCCAACTATTGGGACCTTGAAAGTCGACCAGGCTCGGCCAGTTCGTGCCGTCCATGAACACGGAGTTTTGTTGCCCAAAGCGAAAGTAGCCAAAGTCCACAAACGCATGTCGCAATCGAAACGGATTGCCGCCACCGCCGGCTGCCTGAGCAGCGCCATTGAAAAAATCGCCTTCGATGAACGTATGTACGTTCCATTCATGGAAGCTGGTCGGCGTCCAAGACTCGAGCGCAAAGCGACTCATGCGCACGCTCATATTGTAATTCCGCCCTTCTTCTTGAGGCACGGGAATTGTATTCGTGGCGAATGAATCGGTGCTGCCGATGGGATCGAAATCGGCCATGCCGGCCAATCGCACGAAGCCACGCAATCGCATCGACGTCGCCGTGCCAGGCACCAGAAACGATCCGGGCATCATGCCGCGGGCAACGTAATTGCTCGCGCCGGCCGCCGCGGGTCGAGGCGGCGGCGTGATCGGAGTGAACTCCGGCACGCCCGGCGCACTCTCATAGTCGCGCGCTTCGTAACCCGGCGGTGCATAATCGGCAATCGGCCGCGCGCCGAGTCCGTAGGTGTCGTAATACGATTCGCGATAGTAGTAATCAGGCAGTACCGACGGGAATACCGGATAATTGAACAGCCCCGGCGATCCCTCGGTTGCATTTACGTGTTCGCCCGTGGTGCTATAGTCCGTTGTCGGCGAATGCAACTCCGGATAAGGCGTTAGCGGATAGATTGGCGTGGCTGCCGTCTCTGCAGACGGCGCCGACGTTGGCGCTACCGCGGGCGGAGGCGGATTCGAAGCCGCCGGCAACGCGGGAAAACCGTCTGGAAAAACCAGTGATCCCGAAGTCGAAGGCGGCGTTACCGTCGATGGGCTTGTTGCAGACGATGGAGCGAGCAGCTGCGCCGCTTCTAATGTCGGCAGATTTGGCAAACTCGGCGGAGGCAGGATAGGAGTTGGCGCAGCAGGCTGTTGCGCTAGGCTCCAAGTGAGCGGAAGCGCAAGCAAAACCACCGCAAGAAGAGGTGTGCTGTAACGCACGATTGCCCTTTTGCCTTCCAAACCTGGCCACGTCGGAATAATTGTCGCAATCGCCACCATTAGTACTATCGGCAAATTTTACCAACTGCATTCGCCATTCGCTTCTAGTTGGACAGCTTGTAACGTTTAATCGCTAGCGGAATGGTGCGACTCGTGCTGATTACAAGGATAAGTAAGGCAAAGAGTTGCGGGCGGAGTCGAAAAATATCTACGGTGCCATCGCCGAGAAACAAGAGGCCCGAGCAATGATAAGACGCTACTGCTTGCTAAACGCTGCCTTGATAGCTGTGCTGCTAAGTGCGCACGATGCTTGCGCTCAAGCTGCTTCCACAAGCCCGGCCTACAAAATCGTGCTGCGGTCGCGCCATGCCCAGGCCATGCCTGCCACCCTGAAGCGTTCCCAAACAGGCGGCGGCTCGATCCTGGTCGCTCAACCGGAGCCCCACACCGTCGTCTTCACGATGGGTGGCTCGGCCGTCGCCGGATCGGGGTGCAAGCCGTCGAATGCCGCCATTCACTATGAGATAATACAAGACCTCGAAATCCTGCCGCTTCGCAACAATGCGCGGCCGCCGCGAATCGGCATGATCGGTCGAGTAGTCGGCACGGTACAAGTGACCGATCCCCATCTTCGAAGCGGAGAAGGATCGGCCGCCCAAGGTCCGGCCACCGCGAACCTGCTGCTGGGCGGAGTGAACGTCCTCTGCCTCGGCATGGAACCAACCACCGTTGCCTGCGGGCAAAAACTATCGATCAATCACCAATGCGGTCCCGTGGAAACAGTTGCTCAGTCGACTTCGCAAGAAATTGGTTGCTACCGCCTCACCTCGTCATTTGATATCGGAGCGAACCAGGGCAAAGGCGTTTTTGATCGTCAGTTCGCCGTGGCCGACTTCGACCCAGCCCCCCAACTAGACGCCTTCTGGGCCGACGCCTTGAAGCCGTTCCGAGCCGTGCCGCGCAACGACTTTGGCTTCACGCTCGTGCTGCGCGTCGTGGAAGACAACGAGCCAGCAGCAACCACCGCCGCGAACCCCAGCGGCATTCGTCGCTAGCGATATCTACAGTTCCTAAAACGCGAGCCGAGCGGGACCTCTAACCCGTAGCTGAATTCGCCAGAACTCAGAATACGTTCGCCAGCCCTGCCTGAGCGCCAAGAATCTCATGCAGAGGCGCAAAGACAAGAATCGCTCGTTCTTCTTCGTGCCCTTCGTGCCTTTGTGGTTCCATTCATCCTTACTCTGCGCCTCAGGGATGACTCAAAAATAACTTCAGCGGATAGGATTTACCACGGAAACACGGAGGGCACGGAGAAGAAAGCTAGGAGGATAGGACCACTAATCTCATCTCCGTTAATCCCCGCTAATATCAACAATCAAAGAAGGAGACTATTTCTGCCTCATTTTTGATCCTGATGGATGAACGTGGGTCAGTGGCGATTCGTGTTCTTCTGTCTTCTCTGTGCCTTCCGTGTCTCCGTGGTTACTCTGAAATCGGGAAATACTTCTTGAGTCATTCCTCAGCTCCTCTGCGTGAGCCTCTTTTGAAAAAGGGTCAACAGCCTAGAGTGCCGCCCTTGACTCTCTAGTATACTCCAGACTTTAGAATGTCTTTGCAGCCTTCTGAATGATGGAGAATCCTTCGATGAAGATCGGTGAGATCGCAAAAAGCTCGGGCGTCGGGATCGAGACGATCCGGTTCTACGAACGCGAGGGCTTGCTGCTAGAGCCCGTTCGTCGGCCCTCCGGTTATCGGCAGTATGATGCGACGACCATCGAACGGCTCGACTACATCCGACAGGCAAAAGAACTTGGGTTCACATTGGCCGAAATTCGAGAATTGCTCGAACTATCGTTTGCTCATTCCAATTGCAACCATATTCGACAACGGGCCGAAGCCAAGATGACCGAGATCGAAAACAAGATTCGTAGCCTGCAACAGATGAAGCGTTCGCTCGGCAAGATCGTGAAACACTGCCAGGACAAGAATACTTCCCACGATTGCCCGCTCGTCCACAAAACGAAGAAGGCGTCTGCAAAGTAACAACAAAATAGCGGAGAATTTTTTCATGCGACGACTTTGGATTGCCTTCACCCTCGTCATGGTTCTGTCCTTTATGGTATTGGGATGGATCGGCACGCGCATCTATCAAGAGATGCCGCCGTTGCCCTCGAAGGTCGTGTCGAGCGATGGCGCCGTTCTGATCGACAAAGGCGAAATCCAGGCCGGGCAAAATGTCTGGCAGTCCCTCGGCGGCATGGAAGTCGGATCGGTATGGGGACACGGCAGCTATGTCGCCCCCGATTGGACCGCCGACTGGCTGCATCGTGAAGCGACCTTCATCCTCGATCGCTGGGCGACGACAGAGTTTGGAACCGAGTACGCCAAACTGGACGTGGAAAAACAATCGCAACTTCAAGGACGGTTGACCAAAGAAATTCGATCCAACACATATGATCCGGCAACGAAGACCGTCACCGTGACGCCTATTCGCGCCGAGGCGTTTCAAGAAAACCTGAAACACTACTCCGACATCTTTGCCAATGGCAAAGCGGAATACGCCATCCCCCAGGGCGCTGTTACCGATCCCGATCGCTTGAAGCGATTGTCGGCTTTCTTCTTCTGGACTTCCTGGGCGGCGGCGACCAACCGACTCGATTCGCAGATCAGCTACACGCACAACTGGCCCTACGAACCGCTCGTCGGCAACCGGCCGACCGGTGAAACAGTCGTCTGGACCGGCGTGAGCATCATCGTACTGCTGGCGGGCATCTCGGCGATGGTCTGGTGGTACGCCGCTCGCAAAAACGAAGAAGAAACAAGAGATCTTCCCGAAGTAGACCCGCTGGGCCAATGGGTCGCCACGCCTTCGCAGCAAGCAACGATCAAGTACTTCTGGGTCGTGGCGGCGCTCATCCTGGTGCAAATGCTGCTCGGCGTCGTGACGGCCCACTACGGCGTCGAGGGAGATGGCTTCTACGGC